>CAJYBN010000051.1 GCA_913064925.1 uncultured Peptococcaceae bacterium | reverse complement strand
TGTTGGAGGGTGTGCAAAGCGGCGTCACGGATATTGATACGGCCCTGCAAGCGCTGCAGGACATTTCTTACGAGGACCTGGGCTTTGCCAAGGTGGACCACCACCGGGCCATACGCAAAGGGTTCCCCGAGGTGGTATTTTGCCAGGGCAAGACGGTGCAGCAGGTGGTGGAAATTATGGCCAGCCTGGGCAGGAATAATGCAACCATCCTGGGCACCCGCGCCGGCCGGGATATGTACGAAGCCGTCAAAAGGGTTTTCCCGGAGGCGGAGTATTCCGCATTGGGCCGTACCATTGTGGTAAAACGCGGCGTACAAGCGCCTGCCAAGGGAAACGTGCTGGTAATGACCGCCGGAACGGCGGACCTGCCGGTGGCGGAAGAAGCGGTCGTTTCCGCCGAGGCCATGGGAAACAACGTGGAGAGGTGTTACGACGTAGGGGTGGCGGGCATTCACCGCCTGCTGGATAAAATGGACGCCATCAGGTGGGCCCACGTTATCATCGTGGTGGCGGGCATGGAAGGGGCTTTGGCCAGCGTAGTCGGCGGTCTGGCAGACCGCCCGGTGATAGCCGTTCCCACCAGCGTGGGTTACGGCGCAAGCTTCAACGGCCTGGCCGCCTTGCTGTGTATGTTGAACAGCTGCGCCGCGGGTCTGGGGGTGGTGAACATAGATAACGGTTTCGGGGCGGCCGCCCTGGCCAATGCCATAACTCAATTGATAGCGGAGGTAAAGAAATGAAAATAGCTTATTTCGATTGTTTTTCCGGCATCAGCGGCGACATGTGTCTTGGCGCCATCGTCGGCGCGGGGGCAAGCTGCGAGGAACTGAGCAGTATATTGCACCAGCTGCCGGTGGAAGGCTTTGATTTGCGCTTTGAGCAGGTCAAGCGCCACGGCATCTCCGCCGTTAATGTCCACGTGGATACCGCCCGGGAACAGCCGGAACGGCACCTCTCCGAGATAGAAAAAATTATCGAGGACAGCGAACTGCCGCAGCCGGTCAAGGACGCCAGCAAGCGGGTGTTCGGCACGCTGGCGGCGGCCGAGGCGGCGGTGCATGCTACGACCCCCGAGCACGTGCATTTTCATGAAGTGGGGGCGGTAGATGCCATTGTCGACGTGGTGGGCACGGTGGCGGGCCTGTACATACTAGGTGTGGACAAAGTATACGTGTCGCCATTGCCTGTGGGTAAAGGGTTTGTTGAATGCGCGCACGGGGTGCTGCCTTTGCCCGCACCCGCCACGCTGTCCGTTTTGGCCCGGAAAAATATTATCGTATACGGGACGGATGCGGATGCGGAACTGGTTACGCCAACCGGCGCGGCCATAGCCGCCACCTTAAGCGAAGGGTGCGGCCCGCTGCCGCCGATGCTGGTGCAGAGCGTTGGTTACGGGTGCGGTAAGCGGGAATATGACCGTCCCAACCTGCTGCGGCTGGTAATCGGCGAAGCTCCGGCCAGCGGCGCCGGCGGGCCCGATGTTTACCCCTGCCCTTGCCGGAATTGGGGTCGCGGCTTGGAGTGCGCGGAAAGGTAGTTTTTATGACAAAAAACAAGGGATGCGCCCTATCAGCGCACCCCCGGCCCGCGGTCCCTAAATTAAGCTTCTTTCTGCCCTTTCGATGGCAAGGCGGACAAGGTTACCGCAGTTCCTTGACGAGACGCTGCCGAAACCGCCCTCCCTGCGCACGATGTCGGCAACCCCAAGTTCTTCGGCTAACTCCATCTTCAGCCTGTCGGACATTACGCCGCGCCTGCGTGCCATGCTAGCCTACCTCCTTTGGGTTTTGTAGAGACCAGCGGGTCCATTTTTATTATGCGTTATGTTGTTTGCCCTATACCGAACAGAATTTATCGACATTGTTTAGTAATGCCTGCAAAAACAACAGGGTTTGCGCCATATCCTCCAGGTCGGCCACCTGGGCCGGGGAATGGCCGTAGCGCAGCGGGATGCCCAGCGCGGCTACCGGTACGCCGGCCAGCTGGACTGCCGAAGCGTCGGTGTAGGAGCGGGACATCCCTTCCTGTACGGGTATGCCGTTGGCGGCGGCTATTTTTTTTAACAAGGAGCGCATACCCGGTCGCATGATGGTCAGGTCATCCACCAGGCGCAGTGCCGTCCCGCCGCCCAGCCGAATTTGCCGGCTGTGGCCGGGTGTACCGGGAATGTCGCCGGCGGCCATGCTATCCACCACCACCGCCAGGTCGGGCCGCAGCTTCATGGCCGCCACCAGCGCCCCGCGGGCGCCGTATACCGGGCCCGGCTTGCTCCCGGGCAGCATGCCGTGTTCTTCCGTGGTGGAAAAAACACAAGTTACTGCGGCCGGGGCGGCGGAGTCCGGCAGTCGTCTGAGCAGGGCAATTAAAACGGCGCAGCCCATGCGGTTGTCCAGGCACCTGCCTGCCACGCGGCCAGAACCTAGGCGCCGGAAAGAATGGGTGAAGATCGCGGGCGTACCGATATCTAAGCCCATTTGCAGTACTTCGTCCCGGCTGCGGGCGCCCACGTCTACGAATATGCTGTGACCGCCGGCAGCCGGCAGGTGAGGCGGGTGCATACCGATGACGCCCTGCACGGCGGTTTCCCCTGCCTGCAGCGACACCCACTCGCCCGGCCCGAGGTGGTCGGGGATACCGCCCAGGGGGTACAGGTAGATAAAACCTTCCGCATCGATGTTGCTGACCACGAAGCCCACCTCGTCCATGTGGGCGCAAAGCATCACCGCGGGACGGTTGCCCCGCTCATTCCCGCGGCCCGGCACGGCGGCGTAAAGGTTGCCCATGTGGTCGGTGTCCAACTGCGCGCCGGTTGGTTCCAGCAGGGCGGCTATTTTGTGCCGCACCGCGTCCTCGAAGCCCGTCACGCCCGCTACGTTCACCAGCTCGTCCAGCAGTGCGGCCAGTTCTTCTTTAACTTTTTCCAGACCCGGCGCGCAAGACAAGTTTTTCCACCCCGTTTACGTTACGTCGATATATATTATAACCAAAAATATAACCAAAACCGCAGCGCTCTTTCCCGCGCTGCGATTCAGTGTTCAGGGCCGGCCGGGCGCATGGCGTCCGGCCGCGGATTGACAAAAATTGTTTTTTGCTGTTCATAAATTACGAAACCCGGCCTGGCCCCGCTGGGCTTTTTGACGTGCTTGCACAGGGTGTAATCCACCGGCACGTTGGCGGAGTCCCTGGCCCGGCTGTAGTAGGCCGCCAGTGAGGCTGCTTCCAGAAGCGTTCTTTCGGGCACCTGCCTGCCGCCGGTGCGGATGATTACGTGCGCCCCCGGGATTTTGCAGGTATGCAGCCATATATCGCTGTCATCGGCTGTTTTCAAGGTAAGCGCGTCGTTTTGGCGGTTGTTTCTACCCACCAAAACGGTAAACCCATCGCTGGAAATATACGACAGAGGTTCCAGGTGCTCCCTGCGGCGGGATTTGCCGTGCTTAGGGCTGCCGAGCACCGGAGGTTCATTGATGTAACCCTGACTGGCCAGCTCTTGCTTGATTTCCTGCAGCTCGGCAATGCCGGAGGCCATTTCCAGGGCTGTGGCCACGCTTTCCAAGTACTGCAGCTCTTCCTCGCCGGTGGCAATCATTTTACGGGCTGCTTCTGCGGTATTTTTGGCCTTATTATATTTTTTAAAGTAAAGCTGGGCATTTTCCGGGCCGGAAAGTTCCGGTCTCAGCGGAATGACCACCGTTTGGCCCTGTGGATCGTGGTAGTTCTGCAGCTCTATTTCCCGCATGCCCCGCCGCAGGCGGTGGAGGTTGGCGGTGATCAGTTCACCGTACAGCCTGTATTGTTCGGCCTTACCCGATTCGTGCAAGCTGTTTTTTTGTATCTGCAGTTTTTTTCTTACCCGCCGGCATTCCTTTTTTACCCGGTCCAGCAGCATTTTTCTCTGCCGCCGCAAGGTTTCCCGGGCCTCCTTGCGGGAAAAAAACTCGTCTGCGGTTTCGTTAGCCCCGCCTGTAATGTAGTGCAGCCCTTCCTGCTGCGCCACCGCCAGCGGGAAAAAGTCCACCGGCTCGCCGTCGGGGCGGCAAACCAGGGTGGCCCGCAGGCTGCCCGCGCGCGCCGCCTCCAGCACGCCCTGCAGGGAGCGCCACAGGCTGCGCAGCTCGTGCTCGCCGCAGTAATTAAGCACCGTGTCCGGCTCTAGCCCGCCCAGATTGACAATTTCCCGGCAAGTGGCAGTGCTCAACCCGTCTAGCTTTTGGTGCATAATGGCAGCCAGGCTGTCGTCCAGCCGGCCGGCCAGGAGCAGTTCCCGGAAATCTTCCTCCGTAACGGAAAACGGGTTGATTTTTCCCTGGGCGGGCGGGGGAATGTACGGCTGCCCGGGCAGCACCTCCCGGTGGCGGCTGACGGCGTGGGTATATCTTTTGATGCCGTCTAGAATAATGTTGTCGGGGCGGGATACCAGGATGATGTTGCTGTGGCGCCCCATTACCTCGCAGACCAGCGATTTGACGGCCGGCCGGCCTAATTCGTCCCGGCAGTCCACCGCTATGTCCAGCACGCGGTCCAATCCCCGCTGCCGGAAGCCGCTTATCTTGTAGCCCTCCAAGTGCTTGCGCAGCAGCATGCAAAACACCGGCGGCGCGGTGGGATTGGGCCGGGTTTCTTCGGTCAGGTGCACCCGGGCGTTTTCGGCGCCGGCATGCAGGAGCAGGCGGTATCTTTCCCCGGGCCGGCTTACTACCAGGACCAGTTCTTCCCGGCCCGGCTGGTATATTTTCTCGATGCGCCCCTGCTGCAGCTTTTCATTCAATTCTTGGCAAACGGCGTACATGAACAGGCCGTCAAAGGGCATGGCTTTTCACCCGCCAACAGTATAACACCGGCCCGGTGCCCGGTCAAACTGTTTCCTGCTGCGCCAGCCTGTGGAAAAATATATCAAGCGCTGGAAGTTAACTGGGCTTGCGCCCTCAACATCAGCATTTTCATGCGGTAAAATCAAATCAAATGCTGGAAGGGAGGCCGGCTATGTGTATTATTATCGCTGCATTAGGTGACGGCAATGCGCCGTAAGCTGCTTGTACCGGGAACGAGGGTGCTGCTGTGGCCGGAGGACACATATCAGAAGTATGCTGTAGTGAGGAAAGTGGACAGGCATTACGTTGTTTTTGAGATCACCATGGTGCATCCAGGGGAAAAGCATTACCGGGTGGGTGATGTAATAAAAATACCCAGGCCCATGGTGCGCGTTCAGCCGCTGGATTAAACCCGCGCGCCGGGTACCGGCTGTACCCCAGGCAGCACCGGGCATGTCCTCATTAATGGTAATTTTTTCTTGCCGCCCCGCATAGTTTTTTGTAGTTAAGCAATTTTGGGCAAGGGGTGAGGACATGCCTAGCATCTGGCAAACCATGACCGCCGAAGAAACTGCCGTGCGCCTGCAGGTGGACGCCGCCAGGGGCCTGGGGGAACGCGAGGCGCGGAAGCGCCTGGGGCGGGTGGGCCCGAACGTGCTGGAGAAGGGTCCCGATACTGTCATGTGGCAGATGTTTTTCAACCAGTTTAAGGACTTTATGGTACTGGTTTTACTGGCCGCCACTGCCATCAGCGGTTTTTTGGGCGAGTGGTCGGATGCCGTTACCATTGCCGTTATCGTGCTGCTCAACGCCGTTCTGGGAGTGGTACAGGAATACAGGGCCGAACGCTCCATGGAGGCGCTCAGGGAACTCACCGCCCCGGAGGCCCGGGTAATACGGGACCGGGTAGAGAAAAAAGTACCCGCGGCGGAACTGGTGCCGGGGGATGTGGTGTTGCTGGAGGCAGGGGACAGGGTGCCTGCTGATATCCGGCTGGTCCAAACGGTGGACTTGGAGGCGGTGGAGGCCACCCTGACGGGCGAATCCGCCCCGGTGCGCAAGCACACCCGGCCGCTGGAAAAGGAGGTTGGCCCCGCCGATGCCGGGAATATGGTATTCATGGGAACGGTGCTCACCAGAGGGCGGGGGCTGGGCATCGTGGTGGCCACCGGCATGGCCACGGAAATGGGGCAGATAGCCGGCATGATCCGGGAGGCGGAGCAGGAACCCACCCCGCTGCAGCGCCGGCTGGCCCAGCTGGGCAAAGGTTTGGTGCTTTTTTGCCTGGCCGTATGCGCTGCCGTGGTGGTTGTAGGCATACAGCGCGGCGAGCCGGCTTACCGAATGTTTCTCACCGGGGTTAGCTTGGCGGTGGCGGCCATTCCCGAAGGCCTGCCGGCTATTGTGACCGTGGCCCTGGCCATAGGGGTGCAGCGCATGATCAAGAGGAACGCCGTCATCAGGCGGTTGCCCGCCGTGGAAACGCTTGGCTGTGCTACTTTCATCTGTTCCGACAAAACGGGAACCTTAACGCAAAACGAAATGACGGTGCGCCGCGTGCGCCTGGCCGGCGGGGAATTTGCGGTGACCGGGGAAGGTTATGTTCCCAGAGGCCATTTCATAGGGGACAGCGGGGAACCGGGAGGGCCCGATTTTGAACAAGTGATGCGCATCGCCGCCCTTTGCAACAACGCGGTGCTGGTCAGGGACAACGTGACCGTGGGAGGCTTTTTCCGCAGCAGGAAAAGCGGCCCGGCATGGCGCATTTCCGGCGACCCCACGGAAGGTGCGCTGCTTGTGATGGCGGCCAAGGCTGGCTTTTGGCGGGAGCGCCTGGAGAAAAAAGCGCGCCGCCTGGCCGAGATCCCCTTTGATTCCGAGCGCAAGCGCATGACCGTGATTTACGGAGATGCAAACGGCGGCCGGGAAGCGCTGGTGAAGGGAGCGCCGGACGTGGTGCTGGGGCTGTGCACGCATTACCTGCGGGACGGGCGCCCCGTGCCGCTGGACGAGCGCGAGCGCGCCGCCATCCTCAAAGCCGGTTCCACCATGGCCGCCGGCGCCTTGCGGGTGTTGGGCCTGGCCTACCGCAAGCTGGGTCCCGGGGAACCCGCCGCCGGGGCGGACCCGGCTGCATTGGAACGAAACCTGGTATTCGTGGGCTTGACCGGTATGATCGACCCGCCCCGGCCGGAAGTTGCCGCCGCGGTGCGTACCTGCAAGCGTGCCGGCATCCGGGTAGCCATGATCACCGGCGATCACCGGCTGACCGCTTGGGCGGTGGCGCGGGAAGTGGGCATCGCTGGGCGGGACAGCCGGGTGTTGACCGGGGAGGAAATGGAAAACATGACCGATGAGGAACTGGCCCGCGCCGCGCAGGACGTGCGGGTTTACGCCCGGGTATCGCCGCGGCACAAGCTGCGCATTGTCAGGGCGCTGAAGCAGTGCGGGCATGTGGTGGCCATGACCGGCGACGGCGTTAACGATGCTCCTGCCGTCAAAGAGGCGGATATCGGTGTCGCTATGGGCAGGTCGGGCACCGACGTCACCAAGGAGGCATCGGCCATGGTGCTGGCGGACGATAACTTCAGCACAATCGTGGCCGCCATCGAGGAAGGACGGGGCATTTACGACAACATCCGCAAGTTTATCCGTTACCTGCTTTCCTGCAACGTGGGCGAGGTGCTGGTTATGCTGCTGGCCGTGCTGGGAGGCTTGCCGCTGCCGCTGCTGCCCATCCAGATACTCTGGATGAACCTGGTGACGGACGGACTGCCGGCCATGGCGCTGGGCGTCGATCCCATGGACCCTCACATTATGCACCGGCCGCCGCGAGACCCCCGGGAAAGCATTTTTGCCCACGGGCTGGGCCGGCGCATACTGGGCAGCGGGGCGGTTATTGCGCTGCTGACCCTGGGCGTATTCAAGCTGGTGCTGGAAGGCGGCCAGAGCCTGGAACTGGCCCGTACCGTGGCCTTCAACACGCTGGTTTTCTTGCAGTTGTTTTATGTGTTTTCCTGCCGGTCCGAACACGCGCCCATATGGGAGGTGGGCTGGTTTTCCAATCCTCACCTGGTGGCGGCGGTGTTGATTTCCGCCGGGCTGCAGGCAGCGGTTACCTATGTTCCTTTTCTGCGGCCCGTGTTCCATACCGTCCCCTTGCAGCCGGAACACTGGGCGTTAATCACCGGCGCGGCCGCGCTGCCTACCCTAACGGGGGCGCTGCTGGGCCAGCTGGGCAGCCGGGTGCGGGAAAGGATCACGTACCTGAGAGTATAACACGGGCCTGTGCAGCCGGGTAAATTTTTGTATATTGTTATGGAGATTTCCTTTGGTGCTTGTTACCTGCTGCCGCACGCCAATGTCATAATAAAATATGTTGTATACATGAAAATTGCGGGAAGGAAAGATTGGACCTGCGGTGAAGTATAGTATAAAATAAACGAGATAGCGGGAGGAAATTTATTTGCGTTTCACTAAAATGCACGGGCTGGGCAATGATTTTGTACTGGTCAACGCAGCCGAGGAAAAACTGCCGCCGGACCTGGGCGGGCTGGCCGTAAAAATTTGCCGGCGGCATTTCGGCGTCGGGGCCGACGGGCTGGTCGTTATTCGGCCGAGCCGGAGTGCGGATTTAGCCATGCAAATCATCAACTCCGACGGCAGCGAGGCGGAAATGTGCGGCAACGCCATCCGCTGTGTGGCGCGGTACGCCTATGAGCGTGGTCTGGTACGCGGCACTTCGCTGCGGGTGGAAACGGCGGCCGGCGTTAAGGTGCCGGAATTAGTCCTGCAGAACGGCTCAGTTGCGGCGGTGCGGGTGGACATGGGTGAACCTCAGTTGGAGCGGGAGCAAATCCCCATGCTCGGCCCGGCCGGCCGGGTTATCAACGAGCCGCTGCCGGTGGGGAAGGACGTTTTTTACGTTACCGCAGTGTCCATGGGTAACCCTCACTGCGTAATTTTTGTGCCCGACGCGGCGGCGGTACCGCTGGATGCGCTGGGGCCCGCGCTGGAAACCCACCCGGCCTTTCCCCGGCGAGTCAACGTGGAATTCGTGCAGGTTTTGAACAGGGAGGAACTGTGCATGCGGGTTTGGGAACGGGGCGCGGGGCCCACCCTGGCCTGTGGTACCGGGGCCTGTGCTGCAGCCGTGGCTTCCGCGCTCAACGGCCGTACGGGCCGCAAAGTACGGGTGCACTTGCAGGCCGGCGCGCTGGATATCGAATGGTGCGGGGACAACCGCGTGTACATGAGCGGTCCGGCTGAAGAGGTTTTTACGGGCGAATACCCGTTGTAATTTGTCACACATTACCTAAGGAGGTTATATTTCTTGAGCTTAAAGTTTGCAGAAGCGCAGCGCATTAAAAACTTACCCCCATACTTGTTTGCCCGAATCGAAAAACTTATCGACGAAAAACGGGAAGCCGGGGTGGATATCATCAGCTTGGGGATAGGCGACCCCGACATGCCCACTCCCGACCATATAATACAGGAATTGCAAAAGGAGGCTGCCAACCCGGCCAATCACCAGTACCCCACGTCGGTGGGGATGCCGGCTTACCGCCAGGCCGTTGCCCGCTGGTACGCCCGGCGTTTCGGCGTGGATCTTGACCCCGCCCGCGAGATAGTGACCTTAATTGGTTCGAAGGAAGGCATTGCCCACATTTCCTGGTGCTACTTAAACCCGGGCGATACCGTGCTGGTGACCGACCCCGGCTATCCCGTTTATGCCGGGGGTGCTATTTTGGCCGGCGCTGAGCCCTATTACCTGCCCCTTTTACGGGAAAACGGGTTTTTGCCCGACCTGAGCGCGGTGCCTGAGGAAGTGGCGCGCCGGGCCAAGATGCTGTTCATAAACTATCCCAATAACCCCACGGGTGCTGTGGCGGGAGAGAAATTTTTCCGTGAAGTGATTGATTTCGCCCGGCAATATAATGTGCTGGTCTGCCACGACGCAGCCTATTCCGAAGTAGCCTACGACGGCTACAAGCCGCCCAGCTTCCTGCAGTTTCCCGGTGCCAAGGAAGTGGGCATTGAATTTCATTCGGTATCCAAAATATATAACATGACGGGCTGGCGCATTGGGTGGGCTGCCGGCCACCCGGATGTGGTGGAGGCGTTGGGTCGTTTTAAGTCCAATGTTGATTCCGGACAGTTCCAAGCCATCCAATATGCAGCCATCAAGGGCCTGACCGGCCCGCAGGACGCGGTACAGCAGATGCAGCGGGTATACCAGGAGCGGCGTGATATTCTGGTGGAGGCTCTAAACGACATGGGCTGGCGGCTGGAAAAACCAAAAGCCACATTTTATGTGTGGGCGCCCGTGCCCGCCGGGCACACCTCAGAATCCTTTGCTGAGCTGGTCCTGGACAAGGCCGGCGTGGTTATCACTCCGGGCACCGGTTACGGTAAAAACGGGGCCGGTTATTTCCGCGTTGCTTTAACGGTGCCCAAGGAGCGCATGCTGGAAGCCCTGAACAGGATGAAGAAAAATATCGGTAGCGTTAAATTTTAAAAACGATGCAGGAGGAATATATCATGCGGTTAGCCGAAAGGGCGAAAAATATCAGCCCTTCACCTACGCTGGCCATTGACTCGCAGGCCAAAAAAATGATCGCTGACGGAATCAAAGTAATTAATTTTGGTGCCGGTGAACCGGATTTTGATACCCCCGGACATATCAATCAGGCCGCTATCAAGGCCATCAACAGCGGCATGACCAGGTATACACCGGTGGCAGGCATTGAGCCGCTGCGCCGGGCCATTGCCGACAAGCTGGCCAGGGATAACGGCCTGCGTTACGATCCCGGGCAGATTGTAGTATCGGCCGGGGCCAAGCACTCCCTGTACAACGCCTTTCAGGTGCTGTGCCAGGAAGGCGACCAGGTTATCCTGCCCGCTCCTTACTGGGTAAGTTACCTGGAGCAAATTAAGCTGGCCGGCGCCGAGCCGGTGATCATTCGTACCAGGTTGGAAAACGGGTTCAAAATGACGCCGGATGAACTGGAGGAAGTTATAACTCCGCAGGCACGGGCCATCGTTTTAAACAGCCCCAGCAACCCCACCGGTGCCGTGTACACCAGGGAGGAGCTGGAGGCCCTGGGTGAGGTTTTACTCAAGCACCGGATAGCCATCATATCGGACGAAATTTACGAAAAGCTTATTTACGACGGGGGGCGGCACACAAGCATAGCTTCCCTTAGCCCGGAGATTAAGGAGCAGACCGTGGTTATTAACGGGGTGTCCAAGTCGTATGCCATGACGGGCTGGCGGATCGGTTACGCTGCCGCACCGGCGCACGTGGCCAAGGCCATGGCCGACCTGCAAAGTCATTCGACCTCTAATCCCACTTCCATCGCCCAGGCGGCCAGTTTGGAGGCGCTGCAAGGCGATCAGAAACCGGTAGCGGCCATGGTGGCCGAGTTTGCCAAGCGGCGGGATTACATGGTGGAAAGGTTGAATGCCATGCCCGGCATAAATTGCAACCGGCCCGGCGGTGCTTTTTACGTCTTCCCGGAAATAAAGCAGCTGCTGGGCAAGAGTTACCGGGGGACCGCTATCAACAATGCCTCCGACCTGGCCCGGGTGCTGCTGGCAGAGGTGCACGTAGCCATTGTGCCGGGCGTGGCCTTCGGTGACGATACCTGTTTCCGCCTTTCCTATGCCACTTCCATGGAAAACATTAAGGAAGGCATGGACCGTATTGAACGGGTGATCAACGAACTGGCTTAATTTTGCCGGCGCAATTTTTAAGGTTGTCCGACGCGGAAATATGAAAGTGAGCGCAGGTAAGGGTAATATCTTTTAGAAATATTATTACCGGCCTGGGGCCGGTTTTTGCTTTTTAGGTAATAAATATCGGAGATTAGCCTTACTTTTCTTTTTATTAAAAGGATTTTCTTATTTAAAGTAGAAAAAATATTTTTAACGTCCGAGTTAATAATATAAATACTTACCAGTCAGGTGGTGGGAAATTGATCAAAAGCATGACCGGGTACGGCCGCGGCGAATTATGTACGGAATCTTGCAAGGCGAGCATCGAACTGAAATCCGTCAATCACCGCTACCGGGAAATTGTCTTACGGTTGCCCCGGTCGCTGCATATTTTGGAAGGCTCCATCAGGCAGGCGGTGCAGGAAAAAATTGCCCGCGGCCGGGTGGAGGTTTACTTGAATGTGGAATTGAGCGGCGAAGGAAGAAATGTGCTTAAGGTGGACAGAGACCTAGCCGCCGCTTACTTGCGGGCGGCCAAAGAATTGCAGAAAGGGTTGCAGCTGGCTGGTGAGGTGACCTCCGCCGAGCTTCTGCACCTACCCGGCGTTTTTACTTTGGAGGAGCGGGAAGAAGACGCGCGGCAATGGTGGCCTGTATTGGAGGGCGCACTGGCACAGGCCTTGGCGGCGCTGTTGGAGATGCGTGCCAGGGAAGGCCGCCAGCTGGCCGAAGATATCAGCAAGAGGGTAGAGCGTATTAAAGCTTTGATTGAGGAAATACGCGAGCGCTCGCCGCAAGTGGTGGAAGAGTACCGCCGGCGGTTGGGACAGCGGGTGCGGGAACTGCTGGACCCGGGCATACCGGTGGACCCGGCCCGCTTGGAAGCTGAGGTGGTGCTGTATGCCGAGCGCTCCAGCATCACGGAGGAAATTGTTCGCTTGCACAGTCACCTGCAGCAGTTTGCCGATTGCCTGGCAGGCGAAGGGCCCGTGGGCAGAAAGCTGGATTTCCTCTTGCAGGAGATGAACAGGGAGGTTAACACCATCGCTTCCAAGTCCTCGGACTTGGCCATTAACCGGGCAGTGGTGGATGTGAAGAGTGAACTGGAAAAAATAAGAGAACAGGTGCAAAATATTGAATAAAGAATCGTTGGGAGGATGAAAAAATGGATATTAAATTAATTAACATCGGGTTTGGCAATATTGTTTCGGCCAACAGAATTATAGCCATCGTAAGCCCGGAGTCGGCGCCAATTAAAAGAATAATTACCGAAGCCAGAGACAGGGGTATGCTGGTGGATGCAACATACGGGCGGCGCACCAGGGCGGTCATCATCACCGACAGCGACCACTTAATTCTTTCTGCCGTGCAGCCTGAAACTGTGGCGCACCGCCTGGTGGCTAAGGACAGCGCCGCGGATAACGATGAAGAATAGCATTTCGCTAACAAGAAAAGGCAATTTGATCGTCATTTCCGGTCCTTCCGGCTCCGGCAAAGGGACCATTTGCCGGGCCCTGCTCCGGGAAATGAGCGACCTGCACCTGTCTGTATCGGCCACCACCCGGCAACCCAGGCCCGGTGAGCAGGATGGGATTGATTATTATTTTTTGCACCGGAAACAATTTGAAAAGATGATAGCTGATAATCAATTGCTGGAATGGGCCGAGGTTTACGGGTATTACTACGGTACGCCCGCGGAACCGGTGCGGGAGGCAATCAGCCGGGGTAAAGATGTTATTTTGGAGATTGACGTACAGGGGGCGGCCAAGGTAAAAAATAATTACCCGGGTTGCGTGCTGATTTTCATCATCCCTCCGTCGCGCCATGAGCTGGAGCAGCGCTTGACCGGCAGGGCCACGGACAGCGCCGATGAAATAAGGCGCCGTTTGGCGTGGGCGGAAAGGGAGATAAAGGAACTGCCGAAATATGATTACCTGGTTATTAACGATGAGGTAGCGGCCGCAGCCAGCAAAGTACGCTCCATCATCATAGCGGAAAGGTGCCGGCCTGCACTGCTGGACATAAATGATTTTATAACGCGGTACTGGTTGATGTAACCATTTTGTTTACCGGGGGGAATGCTGGATTGGCAATGAACAGGCCTTCTTTGGACGAACTGTTGCAAAATGTTGACAGCCGTTATACATTAGTGGTGATTTCTGCCAAGAGAGCGCGCCAGCTTACGGAAATATCCCTGCAGCAGGATGCGGAGGAGGGTTCGGCAATTGCCAGCAAGCCGGTAACTGCTGCGCTAAATGAAGTGGTGCAGGGCAAAATTAAGTACAGAAGAACGAAACACGGTATCAAATAGCGGGGGTTTCCGATGTTTACGGGCAAAAATATTGTTGTTGGGGTGACCGGCGGCATCGCCGCTTACCGGGTGTTGGACTTGGTAAGTAGTTTAGTTAAATCCGGGGCCGAGGTGCACGTGATTATGACCGCCGGAGCCCAGGAGTTCGTAAAACCACTTACCTTCGAAGCCATTTCGGGGCACCGGGTGCACGTGGACACGTTTCAACCGCCCCCAGGGTGGCGTTACCCGCACCTGGAGCTGGCCCGCCGGGCCGATGCGGCTGTGGTGGCCCCGGCTACTGCCAACATCATAGCCAAGCTGGCCCACGGCCTGGCCGACGATCTGCTGACCACGGCGGTGCTGGCCATGGAATGCCCCGTGCTGGTTTGCCCGGCCATGAACGTGTATATGTACCGGAACCAGGTGGTGCAGGAAAACATCAGCCGCTTGCGCCGGTTGGGATTTATTATGGTGGACCCGGGGGTGGGCCGGCAGGCCTGTGGAGATTCCGGACCGGGGCGGCTGGCCGACGTAGAGGTAATCATGGAACGCATGCGGCGCGTATGGGAGCAAGGGGGAGACCTGGCCGGCGTGCGGGTACTTGTGACGGCCGGCGGTACCCGGGAAGATCGGAAG
>CAJYBN010000050.1 GCA_913064925.1 uncultured Peptococcaceae bacterium | reverse complement strand
TGGCTTGCCCGCTCAGCGCCCGGTTGGAGCAACAGTTTCAGGACGAAAAAAGTGAATACGCTGCAGAAGGTACTTTCGCACACGCTCTGGCCGAGCTGAAACTTTCCAGAACCCTGACCAACACCGTCAAACCTGGCACATACAAGAAAAAACTCGCGGAGTTCAAGCAAAATGAAATGTACTCCACCGCACTGGAAGAATACGTGGACCTGTATGTTTCCCAGGTATCAGAGATTTTCTTGAACGCAAAGAAAAAGTGCCCGGACACCCTGGTCCTGCTGGAACAGAAACTTGACTTCAGCGAATGGGTACCGGGCGGCTTCGGGACCGGGGACGTGGTGATCATCTCAGATGACACCATAGAAATTATCGACCTTAAATACGGCAAGGGTGTCCCGGTATCAGCTGAAGGAAACCCGCAGACCAGGCTTTACGGCCTGGGCGCTATCCGGACCTATGAAATGCTGTACGACTTCTCCCGGGTCCGCATGACCATCATCCAGCCCCGGCTGGACAGCATTTCAACTGAGGAATTAACCGTGGAAGAACTGCTGACCTGGGCAGAGGATTACCTGAAACCAAGGGCAGCCCTTGCCATAGCCGGCGAAGGTGAATTTTCCGCCGGGGAACACTGCCGGTTCTGCCGGGCCCGGGCCACGTGCAGGGCCAGGGCGGAGTACAACCTTGAACTGACCAAATACGATTTTCAAGAACCACCGCTTTTGACTCACGAAGAAATCGCTGAAATACTTGCCCGGGCGGAGGAATTACACCGGTGGGTTAAAGACGTCCAGGACTATGCACTTGACCAGGCTGAAAACCACGGGGTTAAATTCCCAGGCTGGAAGCTGGTCGAGGGCCGCAGCGTGAGAAAGTATGTCGATGAAGAAGCAGTGGCCAAGGCACTCATCGAAGCCGGTTTTTCGGAGGATACCATTTACACGCGATCTCTGCTCGGCATCACCGCAATGGAAAAGAAAATAGGCAAGAAAAAATTTGCTGAACTCCTGGGTGACCTGGTTATCAAGCCGGCCGGAAAACCAACGCTGGTTCCGGAATCAGACAAGCGGCCGGAGATTAATTCAACCGAAGCAGCCAAAGCGGATTTTAGTTAATTAGTAAAAAAGTGAAAAGGGGAAATGTGAAATGACAACGCAAGCTCAAACCAAACCAAATACTAAAGTTGTAACCGGCAAAATTAGAATGTCCTATGTTAATGTATTCGAGCCCCGGGCCATTGCTGAAGGCCAGGAAAAAAAGTACTCCCTTTGTGTTCTGATCCCCAAAAGCGACAAAGAAACTCTCCGTAAAATTAAAGCCGCTGTCGATGCGGCCAAGCAAGCTGGAATGAGCCTGTGGGGCGGAAAGATTCCGCCTAACCTCAAACTTCCTCTGCGCGATGGAGACGTGGACAGGCCGGATCGGCCCGAATACGCGGGCCACTACTTCCTGAACGCCAGCTCCAAGCAGAAACCCGGCATCGTGGATAAGAACTTAAATCCTATCCTTGACCAATCCGAAGTTTATAGCGGTTGCTATGGTCGCGTAAGCCTCAATTTCTTCCCGTTCAACCAGGCCGGCAATAAGGGTATCGGCTGCGGCCTGCAAAATATCCAGAAGCTGGCCGACGGTGAGCCCCTGGGCGGTCGTTCCAGGCCGGAGGATGATTTTGACGTGGTGGACGATGACGATGACGACTTCCTCAGCTAACCGGAGAATTGTGCAAGTAGCTTTCGCTGGGAACTATGAAGTGCTTTACGATTTCTTCACCGACCTGGATGACATCCAGGTCGGTGACCCGGTGGTTTGTGATACGGCCCGGGGTTTTTCTGTGGGCAAAGTGGCCGGGTTTGTGGAGACCTCCACCAAAGCGACCAACTGGATAGTACAGAAGGTGGATGTCGAGGGCCACAAAAAACGGTTGGAACGTGAACGACTGGCCAAAGAGTTGGCGAAAATGTTGGGGTGAAGAAATGAACATAATCGAGAAGGCTTTAGCTCTTTTAAAAGATGGCGCAAAGCGAGTTGACTTTGATTATGAAGGAAAACATGTTACCGCATATTGGGCGGGAACGGTTTTAAGAATTGATATTAAAGGGTTTTAAGGCGGCGATATAGTTGACCATCTTATCAATTGACATAGAAACTTACAGCAGCGTAGACCTCGCAAAATGCGGGGTCTACACCTACACGGAAGCAGAGGATTTTGAAATCCTGCTTTTCGGTTACGCCTTTGACGATGAACCGGTCCAAGTGGTTGACCTGGCCAGCGGAGAACCCCTCCCCCATCACGTGCTTCAGGCATTAACTGACCCAAACGTTATTAAAACCGCTTTCAACGCCAATTTTGAACGCACATGTATAGCTAAACATTTCGGATACCGGATGCCGCCCTGGCAGTGGAGATGCACGCAGGTCCATGCCTTGACCCTAGGCCTCCCCATCCATCTGGAGGGCGTAGCCAAAGCGATGAAGTTAAAACAGCAGAAGGATACCGCGGGAAAATTACTTATTCGGTACTTCTCAATGCCATGTAAGCCGACAAAAGCCAATGGCCGGCGGACCAGGAACCTGCCGGAGCATGCCCCGGAAAAGTGGGAGCAGTTCAAGACATACTGCCGGAAGGACGTTGAAGTGGAGCGTGAAATCCGCAAGGCCTTGGAGAGATTCCCGGTTCCGCCCATAGAACAACGGTTGTGGGAACTGGACCAAAAAATAAACGACTACGGCGTCCAAATAGACCCGGACCTGGTGACCAACGCAATAACCTGCGATACACAATACCAGGAACGCCTAATTAAAGAGGCCGCCAGGCTGACCGGGCTGGACAACCCTAAAAGCGTGGTCCAGCTCAAAACCTGGCTGCTGGAGGCCGAAGGGCTGGAAGTTGAGAGCCTCAATAAAGAATCTGTTCCAGAGCTTCTGAAACAGACGGAAAGCGATACAGTCAAGCGAGTGTTGGAACTGCGCCAGGAAATGGCCAAAACCAGCGTCAAGAAGTATCAGGCCATGGACCGGGCCCGGTGCCAGGATAACCGGATCCGAGGGTTGCTGCAATTTTACGGGGCAAACCGAACCGGGCGCTGGGCCGGCCGGCTGGTGCAGGTCCAGAACCTTCCGAAAAACGATTTACCGGACTTGGACCTGGCCCGGCAACTGCTGATCGCCGGTGAGTACGAAACCCTGGAACTGCTATATGAAAGCGTGCCGGCGGTGCTCTCCCAACTTATCAGAACGGCCTTCGTCCCGGCTGAGGGGCGCCGGTTCATAGTTGCCGACTTCTCAGCAATTGAGGCCCGGGTGGTGGCCTGGTATGCCGGCGAGAAGTGGCGGCTGGACGTGTTCAACACCCACGGAAAAATATACGAAGCATCTGCGGCGGCTATGTTCAAGGTGCCGATTGAGACGATCACTAAAGGCAACCCGCTCCGGCAGAAAGGCAAGATCGCAGAACTGGCCCTGGGCTACCAGGGCGGCGTGGGGGCATTGATCAACATGGGTGCCCTCAAGATGGGCCTGAAGGAAGAAGAACTGCCGGAGTTGGTTAATACCTGGCGGCAGGCCAACCCTGCCATAGTGCAGTTCTGGTACGACGTGGAGAGGGCGGCTATTGAAGCCGTGAGGGACAAAACGGCGGTACATCTGCACCACGGATTAGTCTTCTCTTATGAGTCCGGAATACTGTTCATCCGCCTGCCCTCTGGTCGACGCCTGGCATATGTCCGGCCAAGGATAGAAACCGATGAACGCTTTGGAAAGCCGGCGCTCACTTATGAAGGCGCGGAGCAAGGAACTAAGCAGTGGGGCCGGATTAACACTTACGGTGGGAAATTAGTTGAAAACATCGTTCAGGCCACAGCCCGGGACTGCCTGGCCGAGGCCATGCTCCGGTTAGATGCAGCTGGATACAAAATTGTTATGCATGTGCATGACGAAGTTGTGCTGGAAATGCCTCATAGCACGGGCAGCCTTGAAGAGGTATGCGAAATAATGAGCCAACCGATTAAGTGGGCCCCCGGGTTGCCATTACAGGCAGACGGTTTTGAATGCGATTACTACAAGAAGGAATGATCTGAATGTGGTTCACGGCTCCCTATGTCAGAAAACTAACTGATGAAGAAAAAGCCCAAATCAGAACGGCCAAGCAGGCGGCAAACAATACCATCAAAGCAAAACGCAAGGCTATACAAAAACAGATAAAAGAGCTTGAAAAAGCAACACCGTTTAGTAAAACACAAATTTTAAAAAGCCTGGAAGAACAGCTTGACGAGTTACGGATTGTCACCGGCCAACCTGTGTACGTATCCATTGGAGGCGAAACAGTCTGTTTAAATTATGAACTGCTTGAAAAACTCTACCGCTCACTAAAACGCTTCTCTCATCGCACCATGCGTGTCCAGCAAGGAGTATCACTGACGGTCGAATATCAAACCGGAATGGTTGAACTATACGAGTTACCACCATACCAGGTCGAACTTCTTAAGGGTTTGCCGGTTATCGAGTTATAGTTTAGGAGCGTTTATCATGGCCATTTACATTAGTGACAGAATAATGCAAAAGTATGACCTGTCATGCCCCAAGTGTGGTGGGCTGAATAATATTCGCATTGCCGGCGTTTATGAAAATAAAAGAACGCCCGAACACTGGCTTTGTCATTGCGGAACGTGTAATAAGTGCTACAGACCAAGAAAAAGGGAGGATGAAAGCAGTATGGCGTCCACCATGGAAACTGCGCGTCAAAAATTGCCCAAAGACGTGTTAGGTGCTTTACTGGCCGAGGGCCGGACGCAACAATCAATAGCCGACGAGTACAGCATACCTTTCTGGGCGGTCTACGAACTCAAAAAGCAGTATTGGCCTGACGGGTTTAACCCAGATGAGTTTAAACAGCAACAAGCTGCTGATAATGCTGCCAGGTTTGAAGCATACCCTGGTAAAGAGGATGCTCAAGAAGCAACTGAAGAAGAACTGCCAGAGCCTGAACCAGAAGAGGAGCAGGTTGAGGCCAGTAAACCACCCGCGGCGGCCGATGAACTCTCCGAGGTACTTGCCTGGGCAAAACCTGTGCGATTAGGCACTGGTGGGGTAACGCTAAAGATATACGAGGACCGCATAAGTATTTCCAGCGCCGCAGTTAAACTGCTCAGGCCGGCCGAGTTCGTAAGGATTGGCGTGCTAAAAAACGGTGCTTTGGTTTTAGCACCGGCGGGGAACATAACCGAAGGGTTTAGGCTTGCGCAAAACCACAGCCACATCGGCGGCGGGGCGCTGGTCAAGTTTCTTAAAAAGCACGGTTTTGGCGTTGGGGAATACGAGCTGGAGAAGAACGAGAAAGGCTGGCTGGTGACCAGGAGATGATCACAGCGACGCGCGAGCCCAAACGCTGCGAAGTTTGCGGGCGGGTGTTTATACCAACAAGCGGCAGGCAGAAATACTGTGAGTTGCACAGTGAGAAGATACAGCGGAGGAAAAACGCTGCTCCCATGAGGCCCTGCGCCAGGTGCCGGCGTGAGTTCATTCCTACGCATCCACAGCAAAAGCTGTGCGACTTGTGCCGGCCGACGGAGAAGCAGAAAAGAGGGAGGCCGAAAGTGTGAACAAAGCGGCGATTGTGGAGCGGGTGGCGCGTGATAAAGGTTTTGAAGCACTATGGCGATTTGAAAATGGCGAAGTTAACGACGGCCAAACGGTAGAAGCGATACTCGAAGCCGCCCACTACTTTGAGTTGCTGGAGGCGGCGACAGCAGTATTCTCTCTACTGAAGCACGGCATTGATCCGGTATTTACGCTAGAGCAGTTAGGAAAGGTTTTACAAAAGGTGGGGGCGAGTGAGCACATAGCAGAACTGGAGCAGATGATAAAACAACTTAAAGATTTCCTTGATGAGCACACTACATTCAATGCAAAGCAGCTAGTAAAGGCAGGTGTCCTGGATGAGTGAGCAGCGCATAGCGCAGTACGATACGGCCCAAGCAGTTACCATCAGGCAGTTGTGGCTTATAAAAACTTAAAATTTTTGGGGAGGTAAAATAAATGAACTTTGACAGCATCATTAATTTTATGAACCAGCAATCCAAGGTACTGAAGGAACTGGAGGATTTGCTAGCTCATGATGCTAAGCAAGAAAACCCTGGGCATTCAGTTGACCCGGTAGCTATCAAAACTCTCAAAGACTATGTAGCAACCATGAAATACGCTGTCGATACTGCAACGGCCCTGGCCAAATTTTATAAGAGCGCCGAAAACACCAAGCCCAAGACAGAAAAACAGCCGGCCCTGGAAAAAACCGATAATCCACCACCTAAGAAGAAAAGGAGCAAAAAAGATACCCAGCAGGAAGAACCAGCCAAAGAAAAACCTGCTAAAAATGAATTAGCCAAGGAAAAAGCTCCGAAAGAAGAACCGGCTAAAAAAGAATCAACAAATAAAGAGCCGGCCGGTGAAAAAGACGTTTTGGAAGAATTCGATTTCCTTAATTAGGGGTGAACAAATTGCTGGCAGCTGAAGTGGTAATCCCACAAATGTTCACTGCCTACGCTGAAGACCTGGGATACCTTAAAAACGGGTTGCACCATTATCAATACTATTGTGAATCCTGCGGCCAGGCCTTCACATCGGCCTGGGGCCGAAAGACAGGATGCCTGCAGTGGTGTGAGAAGGGGGATTACTTCCACTGTCCCCACTGCGGAACAAGGCATGAAAAGCACGTGGCCTGCGTTGAGCGCCACGTGCTGATCCCCAACAAGGTGCGCCTGGCCGTTAAAACTTTCCAAACCGTGGTCAATTTTGAAGTGCACTGCAGCACAGTGCAGTTCCGGGACCTGCTTAGTGTGTTTGCGGGGCGGTACAAAGAAGTATTCCGTTTTGACATAGCCAGGCAAACCGTAACGTTCACCCGTTATGAGAACGGCCATAAAATCGAATCCCTGGAAATCGGCAACCCGTTTAAACTGGACCTGTTCAATAAAAGCATCCTCGGATTTTTCCAGCCTTTCAGCTTGGCAAATATATACCAAAAATCGGAACTTATCAGGGTGTTAAAAGCACTCCGGGAAGCCGTGCATAAAAAATTGGAAAAAAAGCTGGGATATAAAATCCCATCAATGTTTGTCAGTTCCGGCCAGTTCCATGGCGTGTTTTTACTCCCAATTTTTAACATAGCTTACCGCGTGACCTTTCCAAACGCGCCGAACCTGCCCGCGATATACCGGGAAAGTCCAGGAACGATTGAACGTTTCTGGGAGCTAAAAGCGATTTGGAACCGCGGTCTGATGGACGAAGTAATCACTTTAACCAGGCAGAAAACCAACTTTATAACCGCCCTGACCACAGTTTATTCACTGCCCAACAAACCAGTTATCAGGAGGATTCTGGGCGCCGATCCATTTGAGATTGGCTTGCTGTCCGAAGCGTTCTCCATATGCCAAAACTACGATTACGCGGTTCGCCTGTACAACGGCTTCAAGAAATACAGCACGCTAAACCCGTACGGGTATGAATATGCCCCCGGGTATATAAATGAAAACTTGCTCCACTTCCTACGTAATATGTTGCTCATCTACGGTGAAGCCGGAGTTGTCCACATGATAGAGAAGGCAGAAGAAACCGAACTCCGGGACTGTGTCAGGCTTTACCGGCAACTCAATGAAGACAACCGCCGGGCCATTAAAACAGAACGGGTTAAACTCAAGGATCTGCACGACTGGATGGCTAAAAGACACAGGTTGCAAAATCACGTAAACTTAAAATTCAACGTACCTGACCATATAGTTAAACGGCTTTCTATGCAAACGGACCGGTTGAAATTCTTCCTGCCGAAAGAGTCAATAGAACTGCTGGAAGCCGGCGCCGAACTGCATAACTGTGTAGCATCCTATGGACAGGCCATGAAAGACAACCGGAAATGGATTGTCCTGGTGGCCGACGATAAGGGCAAACTGGTTGCCTGCCTGGAAGTCAGAGGCAAAATTCTGGTACAGGCCAAAATTGATAAAAACCAGCCGGTAGCAAAGGATCCCAAACTAAACGCCGAGGTAATAGCTTGGGCGAAGGAAGCAAAGCTTGAAATAAAAACCGATGATGTGACAGAAGAAAAAATATCAATGGCAAGCTAAACACCATATTACGGAGTGGTGTATTTATGAAAGCTTATCGTTTAACCCGCCCGGGTTGGGACGACACTTTTATGCAGGTAGCCCGGGTGATTTCCAACCGGTCCACCTGTCTGCGGCGCAAGGTTGGGGCTGTTTTAGTCAAGGACAAGCATATCATTGCCACAGGATATAACGGTGCCCCAACCGGGCTGCCGCATTGTACGCAATGCCTGCGTGAAGAATTGAAAGTGCCGTCCGGGGAACGTCATGAAATCTGTAGAGCGGTCCATGCTGAACAAAATGTGATTATACAGGCTGCCCTGCACGGCCGGGACACCAAAGGGGCTGAAATATATGTTACCTGTTTCCCGTGCGTTATATGCGCCAAGATTTTAGTCAACGCCGGGATCCGCCGGGTGGTGTATGAAGATATTTATCCAGATGATCTGGCCATGGATATTTTGAAAAACGGGGGTGTATTGGTTGAAAATTATTCTACTCGGCAAAGCGGGTGCCGGTAAAGATACCGTTGGATTATATCTTGCTCAACATTACAGGTTCATTCAAATGGCCTTTGCTGACAAGTTAATGGTAAACCAAGAGCGCTGCTCCAGCAACTCGGGATGAAAATGCGAGAAATAAATAAGGATTGCTGGACAAATTACGTTATTCGCAAGGCGATGAGAATTTCAAAAATTTACGATCTTAACATCGTTATTACCGATTGCCGGTATAAAAATGAGCTGAAAATTGCCAAAAAGAACGGATTTATCCCGGTTAAAGTGAAATGCTCGGAAAGTATCAGGCTGCAGCGGTTAATAAACAGGGACGGTAGTTTTGATCCTAATACATTGAATCACGTTTCCGAAACAGAACTAGATGATGTAGATGTTGATATCAAGTTGTTTAATGACGGCAGTATTGAAGATTTATACAAGTCAATTGATTTACTTATGGAAAGCCTGGGGGTAATAAAAAATGCAAGTTAAATTGATTAATTACACACCGAACCCAGAACAGGCCATCGTCCAGGCCGCGGCCAACTGCTGGCAGTCTGTTCCCCGGGAGGAAATCCTGGATCACATCATCCAGGCCGGCCACTGGACGCCGCTGGAATTCGCAACGTTTAACTTTGAAATATCGGGAGTAAGCCGAGCATTGACTCATCAGTTGGTTAGAAAACGAGTGGGTGTGGCCTTCGCCCAGGAGTCACAACGGCATGTGAAATATAACGAGGATGGCTTTCAATATGTTACTCCGCCGAGTATTGAGAATCACCCAAAGCATTTTACTTATTGTGGTGCTCCAGCTCAAATCATCTATAAACGGGCTATGATGGCAGCCCAGGCGGCATATGAACAACTTATTGAGCTAGGCGTACCAACTGAGGACGCAAGATTTGTATTACCGAACGCCTGCTGTTCAAGTATTCATGTTTCAATCAATTACCACGCCCTGATTGACCTGGCAAAAGAGCGCCTGTGCAGCCGGGCCCAGTGGGAGATACGGGAACTGGTTGGCCGGATGAAAGATGCTGTTAAGGAAGTGAGCCCAAAGCTAGCCGGATACTTACAGCCAAAATGTTACTGGCTGCAACGTTGCCCAGAGATTAAGTCTTGTGGGAAAGTTGATAAAAAATAATACATGGTTTGTAATATTACGTTTAAAGTGGGACGCTTATATGGATTATCAAGCAATTATGCTGGAATTGAGTAAAATAATCATCCCTGAAATCGGATATGAAGAATATCTAAAAATAAAACATGAATGGTTTCATAGCAATAAATGGCCCACCAAAGAAGAAATAGCAAATGTGATTTGTATAGGTAGCCATTGGGGTGCGGTGCTAAGGATAACCTACTTAAACACTGTATGGAGAAGAAAATATCCACCTCACCAATTTTGGAATGCAGTGGTTAAAGTTTTTATTCTAGGAGGCCTTTGGGTACCAGAATTTAAACGGCTTTTAGAAACAAAAGAAGCTAAACAATTAATTCAGAAAACTACTCATCCAGATTGGGTTCCAATTGGCTTAATGGGTTGCAGCTGGAAAAAACTAAAGAGCATGTGTGAAAAATTTTGCCAAACAAGAACCACAGCATGCGAAAGGATGACGGGTGTTGAAAGATGCTAACAAACAAGCCCGACCTAAAATAAAGTACGACGGTGCTCTCACCATTGCCACGGGCCGCAGCCGTAAAGAAACCGAGTGGAAAAACCGGGAAATGCTCTGGTCCCAGCTGGTGGACAGGCTCTCCCGGACTACCCGGACCGGGGAGACCTACGAGGAATACAAAAAGATGTCCAAGGCCCAGCAGGGGCAAATCAAGGACGTGGGCGGCTTTGTAGGTGGCATCCTGAAAGGCGGCCGGAGAAAAGCAGATAACGTGGTCTGGCGCCAGCTGATCACGCTGGACGCGGACTACGCAAAGGGTGATCTCTGGGCATCCGTGGAGACCATGCTGGGCTGTGCGTGCGTGATGTATTCCACTCACGCGCACAGCCCCCAGAACCCGCGCCTGCGCCTGGTAATACCCCTGACCCGGCCCATCACCCCGGATGAATATCCGGCCGTAGCCCGGCGCATTGCGGCCGACCTGGGAATTGATTTCTTTGACGACACCACCTACGAGCCGCACAGGCTCATGTACTGGCCTTCCACATCTTCGGACGGGGAGTACGTCTTTAAATTCCTGGACGCCCCCTGGCTGGATCCCGACGAGATTTTAGCCCGTTACCCGGACTGGCGGGACCCGTCATACTGGCCGGAGTCGTCCCGGGCGCAGCAAAAGCGGCAAAAACTGGCGGACAAGCAAGGGGACCCACTGACAAAACCAGGGATAGTTGGGGCGTTCTGCCGCACATATTCAATTTCCGAAGCCATAGAAACTTTTCTGAGCGATATTTACGGCCCGGCGGGCGAAGGGCGGTACACTTACCTGCCGGGCTCCACCGCCGGCGGCCTGGTGGTCTATGACAATGACACGTTTGCTTACAGCCACCACGGCACTGACCCCATCAGCGGCAAGCTGGTAAACGCTTTTGACCTGGTGAGGCTGCATAAATTCGGGGCCCTGGATGAGGACGCGGCGCCGGGAACGCCGACAGTAAAACTGCCGTCGTACCTGGCCATGCAGGAATTCTGCCAGAACGATGAGCGGGTGAAGCGTACCTTAATTGAAGAGAGGTTAAACCAGGTCCAGAAGGACTTCGGAGAAGCCGACTGGACCACACGCCTGGAATTCAACAAAAAAGGTGAAATAACCCCTTCCCTGGGCAACCTGGTACTGATACTGCGGCACGACCCGAACCTGCAGGGGATAGCGTACAATGCCCACCGGGGGGCGATCGCGCTTAATAAGCCGGTTCCCTGGCGCAGGCCGGAGGACTGGAAGGGGCCCGACTGGAGCGATGACGACGACGCCGCGCTGCGGGTTTATTTAGAGAAGGTTTATAAGATTTGGACCCCGACCAAGCTGCATGACGCCCTGGCCGCCGTGAGTCACGAGCGGTCTTTCCACCCAGTCCGCGAATACCTGAAAGGCCTGCCGGAGTGGGACGGCATACCGAGGCTGGAGGAACTGCTAATCGACTACCTGGGCGCGGAGGATTCCGTCTACGTCCGGGCCGTAACCAGGAAAACTTTCGTGGCGGCCGTGGCCAGGGTAATGCAGCCGGGATGTAAATTTGACTACATGCTGGTACTGGTGGGTCCGCAGGGAATAGGGAAAAGCACCCTGTTCGCCCGGCTCGCCGGCAAGTGGTTCAACGATTCGCTCAGCATGAACGATACAAAAGATAAAACAGCAGCTGAAAAACTGCAGGGATACTGGATTCTTGAAATCAGCGAGCTGGCGGGGATTAGAAAAGCCGAAGTGGAAGCGGTCAAGTCTTTCTTGAGCCGGCAGCGCGATATATACCGGCCGTCATTCGGCCGGCGCACGGTGGAACACCCAAGGCAGTGCATAATCGTTGGCAGCACCAACAATGACACCGGATTCCTGCGGGACAGTACCGGTAACAGGCGTTTTTGGCCGGTTACGGTTAAAGGAACGTCGCCGGACAGAGCCCCGTGGACCATGAATGACTATACGGTGGATCAGATATGGGCCGAGGCATTGCAGGCGTGGAAAGACGGGGAGAAACTTTACCTGGAAGGGAAAGCCGCGGTGGAAGCGCAGGAACAGCAGAAACTGGCTATGGAGGCCGATGAACGGCTGGGCATGATCAAGGAATACCTGGACATGCCGCTACCGGAAGACTGGGAGGAAAAAAGCCTGAGTGAACGGAGGATGTATATCCACGGCGGCGATTTTGGCCAGGCCCGGGATGGGACCGTACGGCGTGACCGGGTTTGTATCGCTGAAATATGGTGCGAGCTTTTCGGAAAGGATTTAGCGACCATCAAACGGCATGAAATAGATGAACTGCACGGGTTGATGCGACAGATTGATGGGTGGGAAAAATACACCGGTAACCGGGACGGAAAAATGAAATTTAAACTTTATGGAGCGCAAAGAGCGTATATCCGGAGTGGATCAAGACAATTACCGGAACTTGAAACATCAGAAAAGCAGTAACCGATGCTGGTAACCGATACTCGGTTGCCGAGGTTGCCGATACTTAAACAAAAATAAAAATTATAGAAAATAGCGGTTGCCGATACCGGTTGCCGAGGCCTAAAAAGTTGCCGAGGTTGCCGAGGTTGCCGAGGTTGCCGAGATTTTTGCAGTTGCCGAAATTATAGAAATTATAAAGAGAAGTTGCCGAGGTTGCCGATAATCGGCAACCGGATAAACGCAGTAATACCAAGGGTTAAGCTATTAAGTTGCCAAGGTTGCCGATACTAATTATAGCAAATAAAAATATAAAAAAATATATACATATATACGCTATACACGCTATATACACGCGCGTGTATAGAAAAAACGGCTACCTCGGCAACCGCTGAAATTTTAGCGAGGGATGAAAATGATGAACGAAAGACGTCTGGAACGTCGATTCAAAAACGAAGTTGAAAAACGTGGCGGCAAGGCCCTGAAATTTATCACCCCGGGTATGCGCGGGGTGCCGGACCGCCTCGTCCTGCTTCCCGGAGCTCGGGCGGTATTCGTGGAACTGAAAGCCCCGGGTGAAAAACTGACGCCGCTTCAAGCAAAAAGAGCGGCGGAACTTCAGGCAATGGGTTTTCAAGTTTACTGCCTGGATTCCATTCCGGCTATAAATAGGTTTATTGCGGAGGTATTCGGTGCATGAAAGTAAATTGTGCATGGTGCGGAAAAGAATTTTCAGTGAAGCCATACAAAGTAGCAAAACAGAAAAATACATTTTGTAGCCGTAGTTGTTACTGGGCATTTAAGGGCCGAAACAAAGTAAAAGTGTCCTGTTTCTATTGTGGCAAGGAATTTTTGTTATCTCCATCTTTGGCAAAGAGGTCTGGAAATAGGTTTTGCAGTCACAGTTGTAATACTAAATTTAAAAATCAAGTAGCTAATCCCGCAAAACGCCCTGAAGTTAGAGCAAAGATCAGAAAAGCGCATTTAAATTCAGGTGAGGGTAAAACGTACACAAAAACTTTTGGCAGGCACACCCACAGGGTTGTTGCAGAGCAAATGTTAGGCAGGGCGTTGCTTCCAGGAGAAGTAGTGCATCATATTGACGGAAACATTCGTAACAACAGCCCAGAAAACTTAATGGTGTTTTCTTCGCAAAAGGAGCATGCGGCTTGGCACATTAAAGAAGAGAAATTCTTTCACGGTACGGTTTTGAAGCGGGAGGTGATGCCAAAGTGAAGTTCATACCCCACAGGTATCAAACCTATGCCATAAAAAAAATTTTAGAACAACCGGCAGTAGGTCTCCTGATGGATATGGGCTTAGGTTAAGGCAAAACGGTTTGTGCGCTGACCGCGGCAGCTGAACTGCTTCATGACCGGTTTGAAGTCAGCCGGGTGCTGGTAATAGCGCCCCTGCGGGTGGCGGAGGACACCTGGAGCCGTGAGGCGGAAAAATGGGACCACCTGCGTTATCTGAGAATATCCAAAGTGCTGGGATCCGAGCGAAAGCGTATTGCCGCCCTGGCCATTGACGCCGACATATACGTGATAAACCGGGAAAACGTCGAGTGGTTGGTTAACTATTACGGCAAGCACTGGCCTTTTGACATGGTGATAGTGGACGAGCTGTCCAGCTTCAAGTCACCGAAGGCCCGGCGGTTCAGGGCGCTGCAAAAAGTACGGCCGCTGATAAAACGGATTGTCGGGCTGACTGGGACGCCGGCGCCAAACGGCTTGATAGACCTGTGGGCGCAAATCTATCTCCTGGACCAAGGTGAAAGACTGGGGAGGACGGTCACCGGGTACCGGGAACGGTACTTTTACCCCGACAAGCGGAACGGGATGGTGGTATATAGTTGGCGGCCGAAACCGGGAGCTGAGGAGGCCATTTATAGAAAGCTGGCCGATATATGCGTCA
>CAJYBN010000049.1 GCA_913064925.1 uncultured Peptococcaceae bacterium | reverse complement strand
ATGGTAACTAAAGCAACTGCGGACGAAGAGTTGGAAAGCTCTTCGTCTTTTTTGTATGTAATAAAGACTTTTACCCCAGTTCCCGGGTCAAAGACGCGAGCGCTTCTTTTGCTTCGGCTGCGCCGATCTCTCCCAGCGCCCAGGCCGCGTGCCCTCGCACCTGGGGATCGGGGCTTGTGAGGAGTGCCGCCAGGTCGGGGGCGGCCTTGGACCAGATCCGGTTTGACCTGACCGACCCGTCCCATTGCCCAGGCTACGCCTGCCTGGAGATAAGGTTCCTCCAGGGCGGGACAGATGATCAGCGCGTATTCGCCGAAGGTATCCGGGGCGCGTGCCACTCCTTCTCCGACCGCCGGTGCTATTCGGCGGCCGCTGGTGCCGGACTCGTCGTTCAGCGCCCAGAAGAGGCGCCGGAACATTTCCCGGTACGTCCCGGTGTCGCTGGTGGCTAGCGCCGCCACTGCACGCCCGAAGCCTTCAACTGCCCGCCACCCCACGAACTCGTCAGGCAGGTACAGAGCCCGGATGAGGTAGCTCCACGCCTTCCTGTCAGTACGGAGAGCGGCGATCAGGCCGTCCCAATCACCTGCTCGCAGTTGGGTTGCCACCCGCTCTTTCAAAATGTTCAAAACCAGTTCACCACCAAATCTCCCCGTCTTTTTGGAAGAGAAGTATTTTATGGGGTTGACCCGGTTATCGCAAGGTAATGACTGAGCATCCGGTTCAGGAATTCGCGGTCCAGCCTGCCCATCAGGGATGGGGTCTGAAAAAACCTGTCCGGGAAGGTGAGCCCGGCCGGGTTAAATCCCAGGTTCTTGCGCACTTCTTGTTTGAGCCTGAAAATTTCATTTCCCAGGCTGTCCAGATCTCCGGCGGCCATACTGATGCCGATGGCTTCCAATGCGGCCAGTACAGTTTCCCGGTTGTAGACTTCCCGGGCGAACAGGCATATGACCAGGCTGTTTAAGACGTTTCGCCACTTCTCTTCGGCCACCATTGCTTCGGTCATTTTATAGGGGTCGGGATGGGGAGCGTTCTTCTGGTCCACTGAGTAGCCGGCGTTGTCCAAATGGGAATGCCGGGCGCCGGTGGCCAATCCCAGGATATTGGTATAACCTGTGTGGTAACCGGCCATTTCAGTTCCAGCCAGGGTCAGTGCAAATTCCTGCCCGCCGTACCGTGCAGCCGCGGCGCGGGTGCCCCGGGCCAGGATCCGGTAAAACTCGTTGGGCTGGGCGACGATGTTTTCGATGACCTTCAGGTAAGCCCCGGTGCTCCCAAATTCAACTGCGGTGCCCAGGTCGGTTTCGGTGACGAGCCCTTTGCCGAAAGCCTCCGTAACCCAGCCCAGGGCCACCCCGGTGCTGATGGCGTCAAGTCCCGGCTGCTCCACGGCGTCGATGAGATCGAGTATGTGGTCCCGGTATTTAATGCCCAGGAATGAACCCAGGGCAAAGATCAGTTCGTGGTCATAAGAAAGCGTTCGGGATTCAAACTCGTAGCCCCTGTCGAATTCCCGCCGCCGCAGCCCGATGTGGATGCAGCCCACGGGACAGCCGGAGCAGGCCAGCTTGCGGACCAAGTTGTGCTCCGCGAAGGCCTCCCCGCTGATTTCAGCCGCCCATTCAAAGCTGCTTTGCTGCAGGTTGCGGGTGGGCAGGGCGGACAACTGGTTCAGCAGGTTGACGTTTATGGCAGTGCCGACACCGTGGTATTTTTCCATGATTTCGGTTTCAACAACCCGGCGGTAAATGTCCTGGTATACCCTGGTGTAGGATTTGGGGTCGGGTATTGGCTCGCTGTTGTCGCCGAAAATTACGACGGCCTTGAGCTGCTTGCTGCCAAACACCGCTCCCAGGCCCAGCCGGCCGAAATGACGGTAGGTATCGACGTTGACGCCGGCAAAGGCCACCTGTTTTTCGCCGGCGGCCCCAATGCGGATGCAACTGCGAAAACCCCGGCCGGGCTCGAATTTTCGGAGCAGGCGCCCGGTTTCCTCCACCGGGAGGCCCGTTAATGCAGAGGCGTCGCGGAAGCGAACGCCGTCCGGACCGATGGAAAGGTAAGTGGGCTTTGATGCCCGGCCCCGGATGATGACAGCATCGTAGCCAGCCAGGCGCATGGCCAGGGCCAGGCGCATTCCGGCGTAGCTTTCCCCCCACTCTCCGGTAAGGGGTGAGCGGAATACCGCCACGACCTTGGTGGCCACCGGGTAGATGGACGAAAGGGGCCCCCTGGCCAGTATCACCGGCTGGGCCGGGTCCAGTGGCGTAAGCTCCGGCTGCACCAGTTCGGAAAACAGTTTGGCCGCCGCGCCGATGCCTCCCAGCAGAGGGGTGAGGTCCTCGCGGCGGTTCACCGCCACTTTCTCCGATGTCAGGTCGATGTCCAGTACTTTTAAGTAATGTCTTTTAACCACGGCCGCTCTCCTCCATGGACAGCACATTGTGCGGACAGAACCTGGTGCAGGTGCCGCACTGGATGCACACGACGGGCAGGCGGCTTTCCTGATCAAACTCGATTGCGTGGGCGATGCAAGCGCCAACGCAGTCGCGGCAGCCCAGGCACTTATCTGGTTTGAAGCGCACCCCGCCTCCGGCTCGCGGCGCCAATGCCCCGCTGCGGCAGGCTGCGGCGCAGGGCGGGTCCGGGCAGCCCCGGCAGATATCAGCCACCAGCCTGCTTTGCAGCCCTCCAGTGGTGCGAATCTGGATGGCGGACAGTTTGGGAGAAAAGCTGCGCCTGTTTACTCTGGCGCAGGCCAGCATGCAGGAATAGCAGGCTATGCACCTGTTCATACAGGCGGCGCGCAGTATTTTGGCCATTTTCAGATCCCTTTCATTCCTTGACAAAAGCTATAAATAAAGTTGGGATTAGCCGTTCCACTTATTACTATAACTTACTACTACCTGCATTGCAAATCCGAGCAAAAGACGGAAAATCATTCAGGTGGTTGTCCAAAACCCCCCGGTCTTTACAATTTCTGGCTTTCGCTATCCTTTGCTTGATTGGCCGTTAAAGGTTAAGGGACAGGAAACGAATACCTGCGGCCGCAGGTGCTGGCGCCGCAAAAAGCGGCCTGACGTATCTACGACGAGTAGTAGACGCCCATGGACCGGGCCTTCCCGGCAAATGCCGGGATGTAGCTCACGAGGAAAGCGTAAGACCTGCCTTTTGGCAGGCAGCTTTCCGATGATATGAGAAACCTTCGGGACGAAGCCCCCGTGCTTGTCCCGGGGGAGGTTCACAAGGTTTACAATAATATGGTATAATATGGTATAATAATAATGGTAGGTGAAATAATTATGGCTATTGAGCGTTTAGTTGAAGAAATAAAAAAACTAACTCCCCAACAAAAAAAAGAATTGTTTCGTAGATAGGGGTTACCCATTCTGAGCCCGAAAAAGAAGAACTACGCGGAGGCCCTGACGATCCTCTGGCAGAGTTAATCGGTATGTTGAAAGGGCCTGGTACCGGTTCCCGTAAGTATAAGGAGGACCTGTATGGGGGGCAAAAATCTTTATAAGCTTTTTTTTATAGATACTGGCGGTTTTATTGCTCTTGTTGATGAAAGGGACACTTATCGCCAAGAGGCTCGATCATTCTATATGTCGTTAGGAACTATATGTCGTTAGGAAAGAATATAGATTTGATAACTAGTTTACTGGTTATTTCAGAAACTTATACTTGGTTACGATATCACGCCAGTCATAATTTGGCTACCCGTTTTCTTACTATTATTGAAAGGGCAGAAAAAGCTGGTGCTTTGAAGATAATACTTCCTGGCAATGATATAAAAAATAAAACCCATATTTGATTCACACTTTTATATCATTAATCGAAACTTGTGGCCTGCTGTAAAAAGGACTTAATTAGAAATATTAACGTTGGAAATTGCTAAGATTCAGGAGATGTCCAAAAGTAATTTGTGATAAGAGGTTCCAAGCGGACCCAGAAGATTAATACTTATGAGGCTTTGGGAGTGCTTTATTTAGCGCGGCGCCTTAAAGGCCAGAGGTAGCGTAATCAAAAAATTGTCTGTGGTTTCTTTGCCCTGCGCCCCGGCTCCACCATTCTAATAAGCACATTGCTGCCGTTGGCGGTTTTTTGCTAACAGAGAACAAATGCGGTCTTCGGCGTGCGTGGTTACCGGAGACCGCTTGTTTGTTATGTTTTGCAGGTTATGGCGCTGAAACCTGCTTTTTTTGTGGTGAAGTAGCGTCTAGTATAATGGTGTAAAAACGGCCCGGTAAAAGCAGGAAGGGCCACCTTCCCTCTGGTAATAGGGTATTGAGCACTACAACCCAACCGGAGGGATCAAGATGGCCCAATACCAGATTACCATTAGTGACGAGGTTTTGCATCAACTTTTTGCTCGCGATGACGCCCCTGCCGGCCTGGTCGAACAAGTCCTTAACCAAGTTCTCCAGGCTCAGGTTGCGGAGCACCTTCAGGCTGGGCGTTACCAGCGCACAGAGACCCGTCAGGGGTATCGTAACGGTTTCCGGCCCCGGACGCTCAAGACGCGCGTCGGGAAGCTCAAGCTGAAGGTCCCAAAGTACGTGCCGGCCACTTTTCTATACAGCTGTTTACACGTTACCAGCGCAGCGAACAAGCCCTTGCAAGAGGCTCGATCCCATCGTGACCGCCTGGAACGAGCGCGAGCTCAACAGCAAGGCATACCCATTTGTAATCGTCGATGCTATCTACATCAAGGTCCGCAAGGATGGTCGCGTGGTGTCCTAGAGTGCCCTCATTGCCGTAGGCATCAATGCTGACGGCTACCGCGAGATGCTTGGAATTAAGCTTGGTGACAGCGAGTCGGAAGACAGTTGGTCAGAGTTTTTCAGGTGCCTCAAGGACATGTAGCCTTGCCGCGAACCCTTAAAGCCCTTGATTTTTGTTTGTAGAAAATTTATAATTTAAACTGGTGAGTATAATATATATACTAATGCGTTTATATTTTAATTGCTTTTACCTAATATGCCTCTTTAGTCAGATTTAAAAATAAAGAGAAAGGCCTTGGGGGTTCAAGCAACATGGGTTTAAAAAGGATATTGATCCTTTCAGAGGCTGTAGGAGCCGGCCATGAGCGGGCTGCCCAAGCTTTAGCCAGGGGACTGCATGAAACATATCCCGCTGTAGAATGCCGGGTCATCAACACCGGTCAATATCTCAATCCCTGGCTTGAAAAACTGTTTGTTAAAGCATACCTTGAGACCCTCCAGCTTACACCGGAACTGTGGGGTTTTTTATATGGACTGACCCAGAAAAATGGTCAACCTGCACGGGTGAAAAACTTCCTTGGCAAGTTATATATGGCCAAGTTAAAAAAGCTGCTTTTTACTTATCGACCTGACTTTGTTATTTGTACCCATCCTTTTCCTTGCAACGCCATGTCCGCCATTAAGGAGCAGGGGCATAATGTACCTACAGCTGCTATAGTTACAGATTTTAATATTCATTCTTTATGGGTCCAACATAATTTAGAAGCTTACCTGGTCGGTAGCCAAGAAATAAAAGACCGGTTGATTGAAAATGGAATTGAACCAATTAGGATTCATGTTACCGGCATCCCAATCAATCCCGCTTTCGCAACACCTAAAAATATTGTCTGCATCAAAAGAACAATTGGGCTCACGGAAAAGCCGGTTCTTTTGGTTATGGGCGGAGGCTTGGGGGTGGGACGTCTTACTGAGATTATCCGGCTTTTAGACCAAGCTCCAATAGATGCACAGGTAGTTGCAATAGCCGGCAAAAATCAAGCTTTGAAAGAAGAACTGGACTACCTGGCCGATCGGTTAACCAAGCCGCTTTGGGTGTTTGGATATGTTTCCAATGTGGAAGAGTTTATGGTTGCTGCTGACTTAATTATTACCAAGCCGGGAGGCTTGACAAGTGCCGAAGCCTTGGCAGTTGGCCTGCCTATGGTTTTGGTGAACCCATTGCCGGGGCAGGAAGAGTATAACTGTAGGTTTTTGGTAGAAAAAGGAGCAGCTGTTATGGCCAGCACCCCGAATTCAGTACCCCGGATAGTAACCACACTCCTCCGGGAACCGGACAAGATGATGCGCATGCGCCAAAATGCCCTTGCCCTGGGGAGGCCGGCAGCTGGCCTGGACGCCGCAAAACTAATCATGAAAATGAGTAGCCGGAAACCCTACCTTTATGCCCGGGAGGCATGCTCAGGTTAAAATAAAAAACCTTGTTCTTACGGGAAGAAGGGTAAAACTTTGTTGCAAAATCTAAAGGTGCGGGATTGATGTGAATAGCTTGTTATACTGGCTCGCCAGGTTATTATGCAAGCTGTTGTTTACCATAGGGTGCGGACTTACTGTTTATGGAGCGGAAAACATTCCGCGAAATAGTCCCATGATTGTTGTGGCAAATCACGCGAGCCTACTGGACGGATTTATACTGGCAGCATGTCTACCGCATAAAATCACTTATTTTTCCTCGGCCTATCTTTTTGACCTGCCGTTGGTAGGCCAGTTCCTATGCATAATAGGAGCTATTCCGGTTGAGAAAAATGAAGGTGGCATAAAAGCCATCAAAAAGGCCCTACGGGTACTTGAAGCGGGGGGAGTTCTAGGAATTTTCCCGGAGGGAGGCGTAGGATCGGAAGGTAAAGTAAGGGATTTCCAACCAGGCTGGTCTTATTTAGCAATAAAATCAGGTGTTCCTGTACTCCCTATTGCGATCCTGGGAAGCAGCACGGTGTTACCTCTCGGTGCTCGTATTCCGCGCAGAGGTAAGATAACGGTAATTATTGGCAAACCGCAAAACTTTCTGAGGGAGTTGCGACCTCGGCGAGAAACAATGGCTGCAGCGAATACCTGCTGCTTAAAGGAACTGGAATACTTGTTGAGTAATAGATCTTCGGGCAATGGAGGCTGTTTACCCAATGCATAGCATTGATAGATTACGGCCACGACCATTCGTAGGATTGGCCCTGGGAGGTGGGGGTGCCCGCGGTTATGCTCACTTAGGTGTGCTGAAGGCTTTGTACCGGGCAGGCATTTCAGTGGATATAATTGCCGGGACCAGCATGGGGGCGGTGGTAGGAGCTGCGTATGCTGCCGGTCACGGAATAGAAGAAATGCAAGCCATTGCCTTAAGTATGCGCTGGCACTACTTGCTGCAACTAGCAGATATTACTGTTCCTCGTCGTGGTATTATAGCTGGTTGCCGCTTAGAACATTTTTTTGCTATGTTAACCGACAATAAGGAATTCCATGAACTGAAAACCACGCTAAAAGTGGTTGCCACTGACATTGTTACTGGCGAAGAAGTACGCCTGACCACCGGTTCGGTGGCCAGGGCGCTGCGGGCAAGTACGGCTCTGCCGGGTATTTTTTGCCCGGTACGTATAGACAACCGCATCTTGGTAGACGGCTCTCTGGTTGCTGCCGTACCTACAGCAGCAGTAATGGAAATGAATCCTCTTGTGTTGATAGTGGTTGATGTCAGTTCGCCGGTGGATAACGCCGGAATACTATTAAAGGCCAGGAAGTGGTTCAAACAAAAATTACCGGTCTTAGCGACCCGAAGCGGGTTGTGGCAGCCATTGAGCCGGGTGGTTCCAGAAAGCTTAATCTTCGTGAACAGGTCGCTGGAGCTTTGTTCCAAAAGCAGTCCCGACCGATATTGGCCGATCCCCACGGGAGGAGTTACCATAGTGGTAAGACCGGCGGTACAAAATATAAAATGGTACGAATTGCACCAGGCCTCAAGATGCATCAAAGCAGGAGAAATTGCAGGCACTGAGGCTGCCAAGTATATTACCTCCCTTTTTGAATCAAATATGTTGAACAGCGAACGGATTTTAAAACCTTTGTTTGGTAATGAGGTATGTTCATCGTGAATTAGTTATCATAGCTTCAAAGTAGCTTATTCAATCTCCAATCGGGTCAGGGGGTTTCAGCAATGGATAGAGAACAACGTAAAAGACTGCCTATTTTCGAAGCAGCCATTAAAGTTTTTTCAGAAAAAGGTTTTGAAAAGGCAACCGTGGACGAGATTGCAGAGCGGGCCGGCATTGCCAAAGGTACAATTTATTATAATTACGGAAGCAAAAAGAATTTATTCCTTTCATTGATAGAAGAAGGGATTGAACGACTGGAAACTGCGGTGAAAAAAGAAATTGCCAGGAGAAATAATGTTCGGACCAAACTGGAAGCATTAATTACCGTACAATTACAATTTTTCGATGATTACAATAGCTTTTGTAAGGTCCTGTTAAGTGAAGTTTGGGGCCGGGATACACGATGGGAAGAAAAAGCCGAACGAATACGGTCAGGCTACTTCTCAATAATTAAGGATTTAATCGATGCCGGAAAGGTGGAGGGAGTGATTAAGAAGGAGTTAGATACGGGTACTACATCCTCCGCATTGTTCGGCATGATAGGTATTGCTGCTCTGGACCGGTTTTTGTTCGAGAAAGAGTATTCATATGAGGATATTTTAAATACCCTGAAAAGCATTTTTTTTAGTGGTATTGAGAAATAAAAAACCATGCTGGCAATTTTGGTAATGCGGCATTGCATTGGTTCCAGTCTGGACAATACTCGGCTGCTTACGCCGTGTTTGTGCAACCACTGTAGCCGCGGCTCATGGATTTATCTTTGCGGGGGATAACATTCGCAAAGTTATTTTCGAGTTTTTGTAAAAAGTAGGGATAAAGAAGTTGAAGAAATGCTCAACCTGGGCAAAAAGTTCCGGGTTCCAGTCCGGGGTATGGAGCATCATGTTCGGCACCCTCCCGGTATGTTTTCCTGCCAAAGTCGGCATCGGTGTCGCGGCGCCCGTCGGGCTTTAGCGGTGTACCATTCTGTTTTTTGCCACGACTCAGACTGTTAATGGCTTTGCTGTCTATGGCAAACTTAGGAGGTTTGTAGCAGGTTACAAGGCCCTGGACTCGCTCCGCATGCCAAACCATGTACTCCCACAGTCAGCCGGACTGCAATCCTGCCAGCGCCTGGCCGAACCTCCCGTCCTCAATTCTGCCCAAGCAACCTGCGCAACATTTCAGCCACTCCTTTTTTACCGGAGTAGCACTGCTCCTTTGATTCCCCGAACCATATATTCGAATGGAAGGCGGATATGTGGTCATTATTTAATCGCTTCGGCGATAAACCAAACCTTCAGCCAAAGCAATAAGAGCACCACTTTCATCCTTTACTTCCATGCGGTATAATCCAGTCTTTCGAGTCAAATTATCCTCCTGGGCGGTAGCGGTTAATATTGCACCCTCTTTTGTGGCTTTTAAAAAATGTATGTTTACATTAAGGGCCAGCGCTACAGGTCCATGAGCGTTGCTTGCAGCAGCAAAAACAACATCTGCGAGGGAAAAAATAGCTCCACCGTGTGTTATACCCGCACCATTAACAAGATTCGGTGTTATCTTCATGCTAGCTTTTGCATAACCGGGTTTTATTTCTGTTAATTGAATCCCTAAATATTTGGCAAGAGCGTCTTTTTCCATGTAAGCTTTATTATGGACCATGTTAGTCAAAAAAACCACACCTTCCTCGTGTTTTAGAAAACATATTTTAGAAAACATAATAGCATAGAATTTACTTACTTGTATAGTTATGAGGGATTTTTTGCCGCTCCGCCATAAGTGATCTAGCAGTATGCAAATGGACAGGATGTAGGAGTAACTAGTCCGGATGTGGTAACTCACCGCCCCGGAGCACGTGGTGGAAAGCCGGCCGGTGCAAACTTTTCTTTTGTTAGTTTTATAATTACCACATTTTGACCTTGGAGTAAAACAGCCATCGGATTAATCGATGGCTGTTGTTTGTTGCCGTATTGGCTATTCTTTTTTTACTTCTTTAGTGAATGGGAAAAACCAGGGGAAAAGGAAGAACAAGAATGGAAACAGGTATAACCAAGGGAAGAAAGGAAACCCTTTGGTTATAGGCTTTTTACCAGGTACAGAACCATAGCCCATAAATACATACCTCCTTAAGTTTATTGTAATAACTGGTATATACTATGTTGTGAAGCAAAAATTGTTACCAATGCTGAAAAACATTTCCTAAATGAACGCATTCTCGGGGAACGGCATGCCTGAGCTGTGTGACATAATAGACATAATTATTTATTGAGATTTGATAAAATTTTTTAGCAAATCTGCTAATATTGCTATTAAATAAATTTTGGAGTCGCGATGGTAGCAACTCCAAAATCAAGCTTTTTACTGCCATTTATTTTTCATAAGAAACGCCGCCGCCTACAAAGCCAATGCCGAACACCAGCAGGATCAGAATCAGGAATAGGATAAAGGCTCCGTCATAAAAGTTTACGGTGCCTCCTGCCGGCGGAACTGGTGCAAATGCCATGTAAAGGCCCCCTTCCGGTGATTTTGTAAATAACGCTTTTTTGCGTTTATATTTTTAAGTTATGTTTGAGCTTTTCAAAGTGTTACTCATTAAGAAACAAAATGCGTTTTTTGGGTAAATTGGCAGTGATAGTTAAAAAACAATTCGGTAATTCGGGTTCAGTTCAGGTCCCGTTTATATACCCGGTGTAGCTTAATCACTTCACCGCCAAACATGGGTCCTATTATTTTATTTTTAATACCATGATTACTTTCAGCCACCTGCGAAACTTCTCCCGTGGTAAAGCCAAACTTTCTGCACTGCTTATAAAATTCTTTTAACATCAACCTGTGAAGACCCTTTTGCCTGTACTCGGGTACAATTCCAGCTAAAGCCAGCCTGATCACCCCGCCCGTACCGCTCCGGTTAGGTTTTTGATGCGGTATTGATAAAAACATCGCCGCCGGCTTTTTGTCAACCTCGGCAATGAGGAAAAAGTTTGCCGGAACGGCCAAGGCCAGGCTCATCAAAAATCCCCGGGATTCACTCAAGGTCATGGGGATAAATCCCCACATTTCCGAAAAGACTTTATTATTAATTTCTTGAAAAATTTTGGCTTCTTTGGCTACTTTACTATAATTCACCGGGCGGATAATTATCCCCGGCAAATCCACCTCTTTTTCAAGGCTTCGAGGGAGCGATTCAGGGAGTTGCCAGTTAAAAGATTCAAGGTCATGAATTTTAGTAAGCCCCGCATCTTCCACTAAATTTTGATAATAGGGAGGGTTGTGCGGTATTTCCCTTTGGGGTTCATATTTAAAGCCTTTAATCATTAATCCGACCTGCTGGTTGGTATTTAAGGTGGCGGGTCCGATCATGATAGTCTTATTTTGATTTTTTAGCCATTGAGCTGCTGCATCTAGAAGCGCCTTAGCCACCTCCGGATTGTCAACACACTCAAAACAACCCCAAAACCCTTCTTCGGGCCGAGGATTTAAGCTATCAATGGAAGCAGTAATTCTCCCTACCGGCACTCCGTCTTCAATAGCCACAAAATTGGCAAACCTTATATGCTGTAATGAAGGGTTTGCCACGGGTACAAAACGCATGCTTGTTGTATAGCTGCCTGCTGTAGGCGGAACGTTTCCCTTGCCGTAAACCAGAGATGGGACTGCCAGAAAAGCCTGCATCTCGGCGTTACTGGTAACCTGTCTAATTTCGGGTTTCATTTTATTCCTCCGGTGCAATTAATTTATAAAAGATTTTAGGAGTTGCTTAGTAACAGCAACCCCTAAAACCTTTATTGGCATTACTTTTCATAAGAAACGCCGCCACCGACGAAGCCAATGCCGAAAACCAGCAAGATCAGAATCAGAAAGAGGATGAAGGCTCCATCAAAAAAGTTTACGCCCGGGTATGCCATTATAACCCTCCTTTTGCAATTTTTTACGTTATCGCACTTCGTGCGCTAACGCCTTTTCATAAAATGCCTCATGAACATTCACTAATCCCTTAGCGACTTTCATTTACATGATATTCACTGGTCTCGCAAAATGTTAATTCAATTAAAAAAACATCCTTTTATGGAAATATATAACAAGAAATAAGCCCAGGTGATTAACCCGGGTTTCTTGACCATGTAAAATACCTTCTGGAGTTTCGATCAATATATATCGCGCAGGGCATTCTGTTGGAGAGATTGGTAACACTTTCCACGGTTGTTGAATAGTATAGAGCATCATATAAAGAAGGGAGGCTATGTATATGGGATATGGTGCTGGGCCGGGAGGAAGGCCTGGCGAAAGGCCTAGCGGGAAGCCTGCAAAAACCCAATGGGCTTTTTCATTACCTCTGTTCCCTTTTCTTTTTCCATTTTTGTTATTCCCCTTTTTCTTCGGTTTCCCCTTTTTTGGAACCAAGCAGCAAACCAAGAAAGAGTAGCCGGTACAACCTGTTTAAACCAATTAAGACTCCCCTCCGGGGACGTCTTTTTTTAGCACTTTTCTTTTCCGTTGTATCTTAATCCTGTTTAATAAGGTCACATGGAGATTATATTAATTGTTAAAATCTACCAGCAGAAGTATTATGAACTATTTTAAACAAACGTGAGCGGTGTAGTTACGTCCACGACCTCAACCTGCTGTGACAAGCTTGGAAAACACTCGTTAAGCTACTCAATCACTTGATGCTCGGATATGCCCTCCCGTATTACCCATTTGGCGGCTTTATTGGAAGAATTAATTTATATACTATAGGTGTTATTTCTGATATACTAACATATTGCAAACTTATATAATTTGATCTATACTCTGAAAACATCTTAGCATAGATATTTTATATATATTTCTTCTTACGATATCTATATACTTATTTGCGGTGAGAGGTGATTTCGTGTGCATATTATAGTTTGCGTAAAACAAGTTCCCGATACGGCTGAAGTAAAGATTGACCCGGAAACAAATACACTGGACCGTTCCAGCGCACCGGCTATTATAAACCCGTATGACAGCCATGCTGTGGAGGAGGCTGTGCGGCTAAAGGAGCAGTTTGGGGGAAAGGTCAGCGTGATCTCCATGGGTCCCTTGAACGCGGTGGAGGTTGTTAAAAAATGCATCGCGCTGGGGGCGGATGAAGGATATTTATTGAGTGATAAAGCATTTGCCGGTTCGGATACTCTGGCGACCAGCTATATACTGGCCCAGGGGATCCGGAAAATTTGTCGGCGAGAAGCTTATGACCTTATCTTCTGTGGTAAACAGGCCATTGACGGTGACACTGCACAGGTGGGGCCGGGGATTGCCAGAAGATTAGGTATTCCCCAGCTAACCTATGTAAAAGCCGTGGCGGCGGTTGATCCGGAACAAAGGGAGATTAAAGTTCACCGTAAACTGGATAATGCCTATGAGATTATAGCAGCTAAAATGCCCTGTCTTGTTACGGTTGAGAAGGAAATAAATCAGTTAAGATATTCATCTCTGCCCAACATGCTGCGGGCCGCCCGGTATCAACCCGCGGTTTTAAAGGCTGCCGACCTGGACGTGGATCCGTCGATGATAGGATTAAAGGGCTCGCCCACCTCGGTGGTAAAAATTTTTGCTCCCATTCAACGCAGCCGGGGCGAAATATTGAGCGGGGATGAGCATTTTGTGGTTAAACAATTGATCGACAAGTTGTCAACAAGAATTGCTTAAAATGCTTAAAACAGGAGTGATGAAAAAGTGGCGGTAAAAGTTACAGCTATGTGTGTTGGCTGCCAGGCGTGTATAGCAACTTGCCCTTACGGGGCGCTTTATATAGATGACGGGCTGTGCCGGGTGATTGCTGACAAATGCATGGAATGCGGTGAATGTGTTGCCAGCTGTCCCGCGAGCGCCTTGGAACTGCCGGTTACAACGGCCGCTGGGGAGCCGGCGGCGGAAAATGCCGGGCCTCCGAGCAGCGGAGGTCCGGTGGACAGGCCTGCCGGAGGGAAAGCCTCATTGCCGGGCGACCTGGACCGTTACTGTGGAGTGTGGGTGTTTATTGAACAAAGGGAAGGGCAAATAGTGCCGGTATCCCTTGAATTACTTGGTGCCGGGCGTCTGCTGGCGGACAAACTTGGTGTTGAAGTGGCCGGTGTGCTGCTGGGACACCACGTCTCCGATCTGGTGGGCGATCTTTATGCATACGGCGCCGATAAAGTTTACCTGGTGGATAATCCGGTCCTCCGGTACTACCGGACGGAAACTTATATGAAGGTTATTGTGAAACTAGTCAGGGAATACCTGCCGGAAATAGTCTTAATGGGTGCTACCACCACCGGCCGGGATTTGGCCGGGGCAGTGGCGACCGAGTTAAATACAGGATTAACTGCCGATTGTACCGGCCTGGAAATTGATCCCCGGCAGCGCCTTTTGCTGGCTACCCGGCCGGCTTTCGGCGGCAATATTATGGCCACTATTGTGGCTAAAAAACACCGGCCGCAAATGGCCACGGTGCGTCCTAAAGTGATGAAGATGGCCAGGCCGGTACCGGGGCGGCAGGGTGTGCTTGTACGGCCGCAGGTAGAGCTGCAGGAATCTGAAGCGTTAACCAAAGTTATAGAAATAGTTAAAGAACAGGATGAGCAATATAATCTACAGGATGCCGAGATTATTGTGGCCGGGGGCCGGGGTTTGGGAGACCGGGACAGTTTCAGGAAGATTTGCTTCGGCCTGGCCAATGCCATTGGAGCCCGGGTGGGGGCATCACGGGCCGCGGTAGAG
>CAJYBN010000048.1 GCA_913064925.1 uncultured Peptococcaceae bacterium | reverse complement strand
TACAGAAATGCTTTAAAAAATACTTAAATTAACTAAAAACGGTAATAGTTTCACAATCACCTTCCTTTTTCATTTTTTATGCCAAACCGTCGTTTACGATAGTAGTATCGAACAAGCAATCAATATCTTAATTACTATACTAAATAGTTCCTGTTTCGGGCAAATGTCAAAAACGGTGCGTGAAGCCGAAAGCATGCAAATATAAATGAACTATTGCTCTAAATTTAAATATTTGACATTATTTCATATTTAAATAACACCAAACTTATCCTGTAGCGAAGGTGGTATTCATATCAAATCAGCCCCGGTTTTGAAAGAGGGTTTTAAAGTACTCCGGTTGTTGAACAAAGGCAAAAATGGCATAATGATAATGAAAATCCAATACACGCGCGGGGATCTGCAAAATGCTCCGGTTACCCAGGGGGTGTTCTCCGTTGAATGAAGCCTGGGAACATTGCAAACTGGGAAAATATACATTCAGGATTATCACCTTCGGGTGTCCCGTCAACCAGTGCGAAAGCGCGGCCCTGGAGACGGCCATGCTGCGGGAAGGTTACGTTAAAACAGAAGGCCGCGCGCGCATCAATATAATCAACAGCTGCGTTGTCACCGGCTCCGCTGCCGCCGAGGCCCGCCGGGTGGCAAGGAAAATTAAGCGGGAGGACCCGCAGGCACTGGTGGTGCTGGCGGGCTGCTACCCACAGGTTTACCATTCCGATTTGGCCCGGCAGCTGCCGGAAGCGGATATCATTATCGGTACCAAGGGAAGGGCGGATCTTCCCGGCATTATTCGCCGCCGCGACTGGGAAAAATCAAAGAACCCGGTGGTGCTGGTCAGGGATCACGCCCCCGGCGATGCATTCGAAGACATGCATTTTGCCCCCGGCTACCACCGGGTCAGGCCGGTGATTAAAATCCAGGAAGGCTGCAACGAGTACTGCACCTACTGCATCATTAGGAAGGCCAGGGGCAAATCCAGGAGCCTGCCCCCGGCCAGGGTGCTGGCCCGGGTGCGGGAACTACTGGAAGAGGGCCACCGGGAAATCATCCTGGCCGGCAACCAGCTGGGGCTTTACGGCCAGGACCTGGGCGACGCCGATTTGCCCGCTGTGGTGGAAGAAATCAGCCGGCTTCCTTATGATTTTCGCATCCGGCTGGGGTACGTGGAGCCCATGAATATCAGCGAGCGGCTGCTGGAAACGGTAGCCGCCAACCCAAAGGTGTGCAAGCACCTGTACATTCCCGTGCAAAGCTGCTCCGACCGGGTATTGAAGAAGATGGGCAGGCGCTACCGGGCTGCCGATTTTACCTCTATTGTGCACCGGGCCAGGTCACTGTCGCCGGGCTTATCCATCTGGACAGACCTGATCGTGGGCTTTCCGGGCGAAGAAGAAGAGGACCATGTTGTTACCCGGGAGTTGATCAGGGAACTGGCGCCGGCCCACCTGCATGTCTTTCCTTACTCACCGCGGCCGGGCACGCCTGCGGCCTGTTTTTCCGGTGCTGTCAGGCCGGATGTGAAGCGCAGGCGGGTTGAAGAAATGCGGAACCTTGACCGCCAGCTGGTACACAGTTATAACCTTTCCATGCTGGGCCGGGAATTAAGGGTATTGGTGGAAAGGGTGGCGGCGGACGAACGCGGCGCTGCGGCGGAGGGGTACGCCGACAATTACGTAAAGGTAGTTATACCTTTAAAGGGGCAAGGGCAGGGCTTTAACTTGGCGGTAGGAGAATTTGTCCGGGTCAAGGTGGATGCCGTTTACTCCCGGGAGGTGCACGGGCGGGTAATTTAAAATTGACTTTTACCCCAGTCGGTAATAAAATAATAGTGATAAAAATCACATGCATTGCGGGTGGAAGGCAGTGCTCAGCAAGATATGCATTCTTTACAAGGACCACCTTCGGCTGACCTTGCTGGTTGCCGGCGGCGAGGCCAGAAAAACGTATATTTACTGGCTGAACAAACCGGTTTTCCCCAAGATGAAGCCTTACGAAACCTACGAAGGAAGATGGGTGGAAGGTAGCGTCGACAAACCCGTCATTATGTTTGACAGCGCACCGCGGGGGATGAATAAGGTGGACCTTGCTCCCTATATCAGCGAAATTGAAGTTATTTACCAGCTTATTGGTGTTTCCCATTCGGGGAAAATGAGCTGGAAGACGGTCTCGGAGCAAGAGTTTAATGAATTCATGAAAACCCTTGATTATTAGTTTAACTCTCCCGCCGGGAAGTCCCCGTGTCTTTCGCCTTCCTTGCTCGCGAAGCGAGGGCGAAGGGCGGGGATGGAAGGCGGGCCATGTTTTTCCAGGGAACTATTGTTTTGCATTGACTCCTCCTGTAGAATAAAGCTATGAAATACCAATTGGACAAAGGTTGCCATGCTATATATTCCCTCCGGTTCCACTATATTTGCTGCGTCAAGTATCGACGCAAGGTGCTTACGACAGAAGTATCGGAATACCTGAAGAAAGCAAACAAAAGCGTTGCTGAAAAGTTTGACGTGCAGATAATCGAGCAGGAGACCGACAAGGATCATATTCACATTATTTTTGCTTCCAAACCAAAAATTCGGCTATCCAAGTTTATCAACCCCTTGAAATCAGTAACTGCTAGACTGATTTTCCGGGATTTCCCGGAAGTAAAAAAGCAACTATGGGGCGGCCACTTCTGGTTTCCGAGCTATTTTTTGTCTACTGTAGGTGAGGTGAAACTGGAGGATGTCAAACGATACGTCCAATCCCAGGGTAATCCGTAATTACAAGTTCCGCATCTACCCCAACAAAGAACAGGAGCGCAAACTCCTGCGCTGGCTGGAAACGTGCCGCCGGATATACAATACCGCCCTAGCCCAACGCAAAGAGGCATGGGAAAAGGAAAAGCGTTCCGTCACCCGTACAGAGCAACAGGTTTGGCTAAAAGAAGCCAAGAAGGATAACGACTACTTCAAAGAAGTCCACTCACAGGTGGCCCAGGAAGTGCTGTTCCGGGTGGAAAGGGCCTTCGCCGGGTTCTTCCGCCGGGTAAAAAACGGGGATACTCCCGGCTATCCCAGGTACAAGGGTAAGGGCCGGTACAAATCCCTCACCTTCACCCAGTTTGGCGATGGGCTGGGCGCTTCTTTCCAGAATAACAAGCTCAAACTCTCCAAGATCGGCCTGGTCAAAATAAAGCTGCACCGGGATATACCGGGAACTGTCAAAACCGTCACCATAAAACACGAAGCATCCGGAAAATGGTACGCTATCCTTGCCGCGGAAACTGAACTCAAACAACCCGAAACACACCCCGGTATTGCCGCGGGCCTGGACGTAGGCCTGGAGAAATTCGCAACGCTGTCTGACGGCAGCGCCATCGAAAATCCCGGGTATCTCAGAAAAACCGAAAAGCGGCTCAAACACGCCCAGCGGGCGCTCTCTCGAAAGCAAAAGGGTTCCCGCAACCGAGAAAAAGCCAGGCTAAAAGCGGCTAAACTGCATACTAAAGTTCGCAACCAGCGCACCCAGAGGGGTAGGGAGTGGTAGTTCACCCTACAATGCTCCCAAATACCATGCCCGTTAAAGTGGCCAGCACGACCACCAGCAGTACATAAACGATGGTTCTTTTAGTACCCATTACGTTTCTAACCACCAGCATGTTGGGCAGGCTCAACGAGGGCCCTGCCAGGAGCAGCGCCAGGGCCGGCCCTTTGCCCATGCCCATGTCCAAAAGTGCCTTGACAATGGGCACTTCGGTCAGGGTGGAAAAATACATCAGCGCGCCAATCACCGAGGCCACCAGGTTGGCCGACAGGCCGTTGCCGCCCACCGATACGGAAATCCATTGCTCGGGAATTACCGCTTTCAGCACACCGGCAATGAACACGCCTACCAGCAAGATGGGGAATATCAGCTTGACAAATTTCCACGTCTCCACCAGCCAGTCCTTCACTTCGTCGCCGTCGTACCACTGGGTAAGCACTACGGCCAAAAAGCTGAGCAGCGAGAAAATAATGGCTATTTTGCTCCAGAAAGGAATGGCCGCGGTGCCAAACAACAAAATGGCCACCAGGGTACCAAAGAAAGCCAACAGGTGGCCCACCGGCTTACCCTCTTCCCCGGCAAACATGCCGTCGTCATCGCTGCTGTTGGCTTGTTCTTCTTTTTTAAAGATAAAGGCCATTAACAGGCCGATAACAATGGAAAAAGTAACAGCGCCTATCGCCCTGGCCAAGCCCAGCTCCCAGCCCATTTTCCGGGCGGTGAGCACTATGGCTAGAATATTGACCGCCGGGCCGGAGAAAAGAAATGTAACCGCCGGGCCGAGGCCCGCTCCCTTTTTATGGATACCCGCAAACAGGGGCAGCACCGTACAGGAGCACACGGCCAGGATGGCGCCGGACACCGAAGCTACGCCATAAGCCAGGTGCTTGGGTGCCCTGGGGCCGAAGTATTTTAAAACCGCCCCGGTGGAGACCACCGCCGCAATGCCTCCGGCGATGAAGAAGGCCGGTACCAGGCAGGTGAGCACGTGTGCCGACAGGTACTCCAAAAGCTCGTTAATACCGCTTTGCAGTATGGCTACCAAAGTCATATTTGCCATCCCCCAAAACAAAATTGATATTGTTGATGAGTTAATAGGCATCTATCCATTTTTACCTATATAAGTTAAGGTGTATGCGACCTGTTCAAACCCATGTAAACTCCTCCTTTACATTTCCCCCTTGGTAATTTATCTTTCCAATTTGGCCTTGATTATGTATTACTTATATAATGATATCTTTATTTAAAGATACAACTGTCTCCTTTTGATGTCAATATCTTTTAACAGGTTTTTGCATTATTACCGGCAACTAAAGATACGGCCGCCGGTAAACAATAAAAGCGGGGCAGGTCAAGCTAACCCCCGCTTCACACCGCACTTTAACGTTAAAGCAAGGTGATTTTCCGGCCAACTAGTTGGCTAACCATCGCCCAGGTTAGCCTTAATCTTATCACAAATCTTTTTTACATCATCCGTCTGCAGGTCAAAATCGTGGTTTTTCGTGATGCCTTCCCCGGTCACCAGAATATAGTCGGTGATAGTCAGACCGGCGTGTTCCAGGGTCTTTTTAGCACACTGCACGGGGCAGCCGTCAATAGCCACTATTCGTTTGGCCCCTTTAGCCGATTCAATAAAACTGTCCACATGCCCGCCGATACCGGCCAGGCAAAACATTTTGCCGACCCCGGCTTTGGTCAACTCCACGCCCGCCTGGTTGGCGATCTGTCCCACGTTGGACGACCCCGAGCAGGGGAAAATCAGGATTTCCGAGGCATCGCAATTGCAGGTACAACTGCAAGTTTCCGCCATCATCAACTCCTCCTTTACATTTCTTCCTGGATATAACGGACAATGTCCTTGTGCTTGGGCACCCGCCCGAATACTTTCACCTTGCCGTTCACCACCAGGCCCGGCGTCATCAGCACGTTGTACTCGGTGATTTTGTCCATGTCCTCCACTTTCTCCACTACGGCATCCACGCCAATTTCTTCTACCGCCTTATGCACCGCTTTTTCGAGCTCCTTGCATTTTTTGCAGCCTGGCCCCAAAACCTTGATATCCATTTCTTGTACCTCCTTTAATGTAAGATTTTATCCCACAAAAACCATACCCCGAGCGACAAAAGGCAAGCGTATCAGGCCTTCTGCTTCAAAGACACGAGATCTATTTTTCCTTCTTTGCAAAGCAATATCTCCTTATCACTGTCCAGCTGCTTCAACCGCAAGTATTCCTCTTTAAACTGGGGCAGGTCGGCCAGATCGGCGTGGAAAAAAGCGATTAAATTGTTAAAACTTTCATTAAGGTAATCTATTTGCAAACTGTAAAAGGTACGCTGAGCCTCTTTTTTTTCAGTGACCAGGCCCGCTTCTTTCATGGTCCGCAAATGCTGGGAAATTCTCGGCTGACTCATGTGCAGCACCGACTCCAACTCACAAACGTACATGGGCCTGACGGACAACAGCTTCAATATTTTTAGCCGAGTGGGCTCGCCCAGGGCCTTAAATACTTTAACGTAATTATTAAGGTTCATTTGCAACCTCCATTAACGTTTATTTATATAATGATAGCTTTATTAAAATAATATCTTTATCAATTGGTATTGTCAATATTTAATGAGTTATTTTTCATAATCTATTTACCAGAGAACAAAGGGCTGCTCACCCTGTAAGGGACGGGGTTATGTTGTGATCGAGAATATTATTGACTTGGCCCGATGCGGGTTGGGTCTGTGCATTTCCTGAAATTCCATAATACCGCGGTTGGCTATGTTCAGTTCCCCGTCAAAGCGGTATGCCCTGGGATCCGATTCCGAGCCGTATTCGGCAATGGTGCTGAAATCTATGCTGCCGGTTAGCTCGGCAATATCCTGGGATTTGGGGTCTGACGGGGTGAAGGTGCCTATGCCCACCCGGTTATCTTCGGAAAGAATCACTCTTTCCACCAGCACGTTTTCAATGTTCCCGCCGCACTCGTTTTCCAGCATGGAACGGCAGGACGGGCACAGGTCCCCCTCGATGTAAACGCCGTATTCGCGGGCAAATTCCGGCCGCAGGTCATGGGGTATAAGGTGCAGGGGTTCCTCGTGCATGGGACAATTTTTAATGCCGTACAGGGCACCTCGTTCTGTCCGGCTGTACTTTTCCAGGCCTCTTTTTAACATGTACACCAAAGTGGACTTGCCGCCGCTTACCGGACCCATAAGCAGCAAGATGCGCTTTCTTACGTCCAGGCGGCGGGCTGCCGGGTGAAAGTATTCTTCCACCAGTTTTTCCAGCGTTTTATCCAACCCGAATAGCTCCTCGCTGAAGAACTTGTAGCGCTTACCACCGTCCTCCAGCTCTTCCACTCCCGCATCCTTGATCATGTTGTAAATCCTGGCGTGGGCCAGCTGGGTCACCCACGGTTTTTCCTTGACGATTTGCAGGTATTCCAAAAAAGTACCTTCCCATCTATATTTTTTTTCAAGAGAGCGGAATTCCTCGAGTCGCTTCAGGAAATCCATAATCACACTCCCCTTGGTTCTAAAATAATAAAATAATTAATATGCCGGGCCGGCCATGCCGTAGTTTAGTTAATATTATATTTATATGCAAAAATGTCAAATTGAGTATCCAATTAACCTCCCTTAAGCACTGTTTCAGCCCTTTATCGACATTCCGGGCCCGCGTGCTCCCCCATTGCCGTTCCCGCACAAAAAAACAGCTGCCTGCGGCAACTGTTTTCGTAAAAGATGTTTTTAATACTCAATCCCCTTTTGCGCCGGGATGCCGGCGGCAAACGGGTGCTTTACTTCCCGCATCTCGGTGACCAAGTCGGCCGCCTCCACCACCTCTTGGGCCGCGTTGCGGCCGGTAAGCACCAGGTGCAGGCGGGACGGCTTGCTGCGTATTATTTCCAGCACGTCGGCCAGGTCCACCAGCCCGTAATGCACAGCATAATTAATTTCGTCTAAGATAACCATGTCGTGCTTTCCTTCCAGCACCGCCCGGCGGGCTTCCTCCAGAGCTTTTTGCGCCGCCCGGCGGTGTTCCTCCATCCCTTCTTCACCGGTATCCCGTATAAACCCTTCGCCCAGCTGGCGCATTTCAAAACCCGTACCCAGCCGACCCGCCGCCTTCAGCTCGCCGTACTTCCAGCCGCCCTTGATGAACTGCAGTATCAACACATTCAATCCCTGGCCCCAGGCGCGCAGGGCCATGCCCAGCGCAGCGGTAGTTTTCCCCTTGCCGTTCCCGGTAAACACCAGCGTCAAACCTCTGGTCTCACCAGCCAATTACAATCCCTCCTCGCCAATATCAATCCACGCCGAACAGCCTTTTGGCGTTGGCGGTGGTAACGCGGGCCAGCTCCTCCGCCGGCACGTTCCTCAGCTCTGCTATATGCTCGGCCACGTAACGCACGTAAGCGGGCTCGTTGCGCCGCCCCCTGAACGGCTCCGGGGCCAGGTACGGGCAATCCGTTTCCACCAGCAGGCGCTCCGCCGGCACCCGCGCTGCTATGTCCTTCAGCTTGCTGGCGTTCTTGAAGGTCACCGGCCCGGCCAGGGAGATGTAAAAACCCATGTCCATGCATTCCCGGGCCACTTCCCAGCTGCCGCTGAAGCAGTGCATCACGCCTCCCGCGGAACTTATACCGTCCCGGCGCAATATGTCCAGCAAGTCACCGAAGGCGTTCCTGGCGTGAATGATCACGGGCATCTGCAGCTGACGCACCAGGGCCAGCTGTTCCCGGAACACCCGCTGCTGGACCGGCCGGGGAGACAGGTCCCGGTAATAGTCCAGGCCCATTTCGCCCAGGGCCACCACCCCGGGCCGGCGCGCCAGCTCGGCCAGGCGGTCCAGGTAACCGGGCGGCACGTCCGCGGCGTCGTGCGGGTGCACGCCCACGGAGGCCACTACGCCGGGCCTGCTTGCCGCCATGGCCGCTGTTCCCTCCGACGAAGCCAAGTCGTAGGCCACGCAAACCACCCGGGTGACGCGGGCGGCGGCCATACGCTCAAACACCGCGTCCAGGTCGGGAGCGAACTGCTCGTCGTTGAGGTGCGCGTGGGTATCAAACAGTTCCGGCAGCATGCTATCCTTCCCCCAGGGTGGCCGGATCAATGCGGGGGAACAGCGGCTTGCCCTTTTTCAACACAGTGCCGGCGGGCAGGCCGCCCCAGCGCAGTGACTCCCAGGTGTGCAGGTCCGGCCGTTCCTCCAGGCCCAATAAGGGCCAGGCCCGTTCCGGCAAACCGGGCATAAAGGGAGATATTAACACGGTGGCAAAGCGCAGGGTTTCCGCCACGTTATACAACACCGTGTTCAGCCGACCGCGCTTGGCCGGGTCTTTGGCCAGTGCCCAGGGAGCCGTTTCCTCCAGGTACTTGTTGGCCCGGCCCGCCAGGCGAATTACAGCCGCTACGGCATTGGATATTTCCCGTCGGTTCATCAGCTCCTCCACCTTGCCGGGTGTCGACTGGACCAGCTCCAGCAGCTCGGCGTCCGGCCCTTCGGGCTCGCCGGGCGCTTCCAGGCGCCCGCCGAAATATTTGTTGGCCATGGCGCAGGTACGGTTGAACAAGTTGCCGAAATCGTTGGCCAAATCCTGGTTGATGCGGTGCACCAGCGCCTCCTCCGAATAATAACCGTCAGCACCGAAGGGCAGTTCCCGGAGCAAGTAGTAGCGTATGGCATCGACGCCGTACTTATCGATGAGCACCAGCGGGTCCACCACGTTACCCTTGGATTTACTCATTTTGCCGCTTTCCAGAAGCAACCAGCCGTGTCCAACCACCTGCTTGGGCAGAGGTAAACCCGCAGCCATTAATATGATCGGCCAGATGATGGTGTGGAAACGAACGATGTCCTTGCCTACCAGGTGGACATCCGCCGGCCAGTACTTCCTGTACAAAGAATCGTCTTCCCCGCCGTAACCCAGGGCTGAAATGTAATTGGTCAGGGCGTCCACCCAAACGTAAATGACGTGTTTGGGGTCGAAGGGCACCGGGATGCCCCAGTCGAAAGTGGTACGTGAAATGCAAAGGTCCTCCAGCCCGCTCTTAATGAAGCTCATCATTTCGTTGCGCCGCGATGCGGGCAAGATAAAGTCCGGGTTTTCTTCGATATACTTGAGCATCCTGTCGGCGTACTTGGACATCTTAAAGAAATAACTCTCTTCCCGCAGCAGTTCTACCGGCCTGCCGCAGTCCGGGCAGTTACCATCCACCAGGCGCCCTTCAGTCCAAAATGTCTCACAAGGGGTGCAATACCACCCTTCGTAGCTGGCCTTGTAAATATCGCCCTGGTTATACAGTTTTTGGAATATTTTTTGTACCGCCCGCTTGTGCCTTTCCTCGGTGGTGCGAATGAAATCATCGTTGCTGATATTTAAACTGCGCCATAGGTGCTGAAAACCGGCCACGATCTTGTCCACATAAGCACGGGGAGATTGCCCTTTTTCCTGGGCCGAGCGCTCGATTTTTTGCCCGTGTTCATCGGAACCCGTCAAAAACCAAACGTCGTAACCCGTCATCCGTTTAAACCGGGCCATGGCATCGGCCGCCACGGTGGTGTAGGCGTGGCCGATATGCAAGTTATCGCTGGGATAGTAAATGGGTGTGGTAATGTAAAATGTTTTCTTTTCCTGCATCCTGTCAACTCCTTTCCCTGCATGAAAAGCCGGAAAATGAAAACGCCCCCGGTCTTGCCAGGGGCGGAATCATCCGCGGTACCACCCTTATTTTGCCCTTCCCGCACGGGAAAAGGCCTCGTTAAGGTACGGGGAATTATTTCCCGATACCCCAAGCGTGGTAACGGTGCTTAACCCGGTGCAGCCTAGTAGGAACAAAACGCCCGTTCAGCCCACGGCTCCGGAGCCATCTTCAACCAGCATTTCCCGGCGGGCTTTCACCTTCCCCCGCTCTCTGTACGGTTCCTGCGGGTTTACTCCTCTCCTTCACTGCCTTTGCCGACAATATGATTTTAATTGAAGAATTCCCATCTTGTCAAGTTTTCCCTAAAACCAATAAATTTATTCAAATAACACCAATTTTTTCCCAAAAATATATTGACTTTTAATGCCATGATTGGTACCATTTACTTAAAAATTTTATGTCGAAAGATGTAAAATGGCGGAGGGGAGGGATAGACTTGAAATCCACCGGCATTGTGCGAAAAGTGGACGAGCTGGGGCGTGTAGTGATCCCCATTGAGCTGCGCCGTACGCTGGGTATCGACGAAAAAGACGCGCTGGAAATATACGTAGATAACGAAAAAATCATCTTGAAAAAATATGAGCCGGCCTGCGTGTTCTGCGGCAACGCTGCGGACGTACAGCATTACCGGGGCAAGCTGGTTTGCAAAAACTGCGCCTTGGCCATGTTTGAAAACGTAAAGGCTTTGTAAGAATACATAAAAAAATTGATAACTGCCGCCGGCAAGTTCATTTGCGCAGCTTCACTTTGTTATATAATTCCCGCCGGGGAATCCCCCTCAGGCGGGCTACTTTTTTTATGGCCTCGTTGGGAGCAAGCCCCCTTTCCTGCAGTAAGCGCACGTGCTCCTCGGGCGCAAGCAAAGCCCATTCCTCGCGCCCGGTGCCCGGCTCTTCTTCGCCGCGCCCCTCAATTACCAGCACGAATTCGCCTTGCGGCGTGCGGGACGCAAAATGTTCAGCCAGCCAATCCAGTGTGCCGCGCAGCACCTCCTCATGCTTCTTGGTCAGCTCGCGGGCCGCGCAAGCCCGGCGGTTGCCCAGGTGCGCGCGGAGGTCGTCCAGCGTCTTGCGCAGGCGATGCGGCGCTTCAAACAACACAATGGTCCTGGACTCCCTGGCAAGGTGTTCCAGCAGCTGCTGCCGCTCTTTACCCTTAGCCGGTAAAAACCCCTCAAACGCAAACCTGGCCGCCGGCAGGCCGGAAACCACCAGGGCGGCCAGCAAAGCGCTGGGCCCCGGCAGCGGTACCACCGGAATACCCCTGTCCAGCGCCGCCCGGACCAATTTTTCGCCGGGGTCGGATATGCCCGGCGTACCGGCATCGCTAACCAGGGCAATACTTTGCCCCCCGGCCAGGCGCTCCAGCAGCTGCTCCTCCTTTCGCCGCCCGCTGTGCTCGTGATAACTGGTCAGGGGAGTATGAATGTCATAATGGCTCAGCAGCTTGCGGGTGCGCCGGGTATCCTCCGCCGCCACCAGGTCCACTTCCCGCAGCACCCGCAGTACCCGCAGGGTGACGTCTTCCAGGTTGCCGATGGGCGTCGCGCAGAGGTACAGGACGCCGCTCTTACCCGCCGTCACCGGCTGTCACTCCCGTTCCCGCTGCAAAAAGGCGGCACAAAAAAGGCACTCGCCGGAACGGGTTTGCCCGAAATGAATGTTACAGACATGAAATCCCTGGTTATACAAATTTTCCAGGTTCTGGCGCCCCGTTGTTATCGTCCCGCTGCCGGGTTCACCGGCTTTTTGATCAGCCGGCGGACCGTAGGCCGCGATCAGCTGCTGCCTGAGCTTTTCATTTTCTGTTTCCAGAACTTCTACCAGGCTTTTCACATTTTTTATCTCGGCCAGCAGTTCTTGCGCCCTGGTTTCCAGAGCCTTCATTTTTAGCGTTAGAGGCTTCAATTTGATCACCTTCCGGTGGAATCACCTCGACCTTGTCGCAGGGGTATTCCTTAACCAGCTTGCTTTCCTTCAGTTCCACGTTAACGGTCTCTTTGAAAATGTTCATGCCGCTCACTTTCCCCTCGCCGTCGGGCGTCTTAACCCGCTTTCCTATTTCGGGGAACTTTTCCTTGGCCTGCTCGTAAGCCTCGTTTTCAAACTTAAGACAGCACATTAACCGGCCGCAAATGCCGGATATCTTGGTCGGGTTCAGGGAAAGGTTCTGGTCCTTGGCCATCCTGATGGACACCGACGAAAAGTCCGAGAGCCAAGTGGCGCAGCACAATTCTCTGCCGCAGCAACCCAGCCCCCCCATCATCTTGGCCTCATCCCGCACGCCGATTTGACGCAGCTCAATGCGGGTGCGGAAAACAGCAGCCAAATCCTTGACCAGCTCGCGAAAATCTATTCTCCCGTCGGCGGTAAAGTAAAAAATAATTTTATTGCCGTCGAAAGTCTCCTCTACATCCACCAATTTCATGGGCAAGCCGTGGGCGGCTATTTTCTCCTGGCAAATATTGAAAGCCCGCTTTTCTTTTTCCTTTATTTTCCGTAAATGCCTCAGATCGTTCTCGTCGGCCAGGCGCAGGACATTTTTTAATGTTCCCACTACTTCTTCGTCGGGAACTTCCTTGGGGCCGCTTACAACCGTGCCATACTCTACGCCCCGGGAAGTCTCCACAATTACCCCGTCCCCCACCTGCAAAAACAAGTTGCCGGGATCGAAATAATATATCTTACCCGCTTCCTTGAAGCGAACACCTACTACCAGTTGAGACAATAACGGCACCTCCGTTTACACATCCCTTATGCCGGCAATCTTAAAAAACAGAGCATCCAGCACCAGTCGCTGGTTGGCATTGTTTGCCAGCTGGCGGGCGGCTTTTTCTGCTGTTATCAGTATGTCCAGCACTTCCCGTTGGGAAAAAGCCCCGGCCAGTTCGGCGATTTGCTCCTGATAGTCCGCGTTAACCAGCAGGTCTGCCGCGCCGGTTTGCTGCCACACCATGACATCGCGAAAAAACACGGTCAAAAAGCCGGCCCACTCCTCCACGCCGGACCGGTCGGACAGGCTGTCCGGCGGCCAGCAAAACCCGCCCGGCCGTTCCCGGACCAGCCGCAACAGCATATCCAGCAACTCCGCCCGCCTGTCCCCGGTTTCCAGCAGCTCCATGGCGCGCCCCGGAGAGCCGCCGGACAGGCTGGCCGCCACTCCGGCCCTTTCCCCGCCGGCGTTCAGCCGGGCTGCCAAAACCCGCAACACTTCGTCCCGGGCCAGGGGGTTAAAACGGTAAACATGACAGCGGGATAAGACCGTGGGCAGCATACCGCCCGGGTCATCGGAAACCAGTATAAAAACCACCCGCCCCGGCGGTTCTTCCAAAATGCGCAAAAAACAGTTGGCTGCCTCCAGGGTCATTTTTTCCGCCTGTTCTACCAGGTACACCCGCCGCCCCCCGCTGAAAGAAGAAAAAGCGGCGCTTTCCTGCACGGCCCGCAGCTGGTTGATTTTTATGGAAGACCCGTCGGGACGGATCAACTGCAAATCCGGATGCACGCCTCGCTGTACCCGCCAGCAGTCCCCGCATTCACCGCACGCGTCGCCTGCGCCCTGCCGGCACAACAACGCTGCGGCAAAGGCTTGGGCGGTGGTCTTTTTGCCCACACCCGGCGGTCCCCCGAACAAGTAGGCATGCGCCACCCGGTCTAGGGCCAGAGCATTATGCAGGCTTTGCTTAATCATTTCATGTCCCGCGATATCGCGTAAAGCGGTCATGCTTACACCTCCGGGGGCGGGTTGTCCGGCCAGCGGAAAATATCTCCCGCCCGTTCCCCGGTGAGGGCCTTCACCACCCGCCGGTGTACTTCCCGCACCGGCGCGTCCGCCCGCACCACGCGGAACAATTCGGGCCAGCGGGCAGCCTGTTTCAGGTACCCGTATCGTACCCGCCGGAAAAACTGCAGTTTTTCCCCTTCCAGTCTATCCGGCGGGCGGTTACCCTGTATGCGGTACATACCCTCTTCAGCAGCCACATCCAGTAAAACTACGACATCGGGAACCACCCCTCCCACAGCTAGCTCGTTCAGGCGGGTGAGGAATTCCATGTCCAGGCCCCTGCCCCACCCCTGATAAGCCAGTGTGGAATAAAAAAAACGATCGCTCAGCACGTTGACGCCCTGCTGCAGGGCAGGTGCAATTTTTTCGGCAACATGCTGTGCCCGGTCGGCTGCATATAAAAAGGCCTCCGCACGGTCGGCAAGATCCCGGCAGGCGGGATCCAGCAGCAGCTCCCGCAGCATGCTCCCAATTCTGGTGCCGCCTGGCTCGCGGGTGCACAGTACCGGCACGTTCCGGGCCTTTAGCGCCCGGGCCAGCAATTGCAGCTGGGTGGTTTTACCCGAACCGTCTATTCCCTCAAATACAATAAATTTTCCCGTTGTCACCTAATCAATCACCCTTACGGTGCGCAGCGCCGGGTCAGCCGCACCCTGGCAGTGCAGGCCGGCAGCGCGTACCTGTAATAAATATTCTACAACCTCGGGGGTAATCTCCTCCCCGGGATAAATGGCAGCTATACCCGGCGGGTACACGGCAACCAGCTCCCCGCTCACCAATCCGGCGGCTTCCCGCAGCAGCACGGCCCGCTGGCCGGACAGCCAGGCCCGGCGCGGTGTCATGGCTT
>CAJYBN010000047.1 GCA_913064925.1 uncultured Peptococcaceae bacterium | reverse complement strand
AGCACCTGGCAGGGGTGCAGCAGGTCGGTGAGTCCGTTGATCACCGGCACCGGCGCGTGCCTGGCCAGCTCCTCCACGTCGCTCTGAGCGAAGGTGCGGATCATGATCCCGTCCACGTACCGGCCCAGCACCCGCCCGGTGTCGGCGATGCTTTCGCCCCGCCCCAGCTGCAGGTCGGCGGCATTCAGATACAGGGCGTGCCCCCCCAGCTGGAACATGCCCACCTCGAAGCTCACCCGGGTGCGGGTGGAGGACTTCTGGAAGATCATGGCCAGGGTCATGCCGCGAAGCAAGTCGTGCCGCTCGCCCATTTTTTGCTTTTGCTTCAGTTCCGCCGCGAAATCCAGGATATAGGCGATTTCCCGCGGCGTGAAATCGTGCAGGGATAACAGGTCCCGGCCCCTTAAGCTTACCCGCTCGGGATTCATTGATCCCCCACCACCTTTATCGCGTTGTCCAAAATGCCTACGGCCCGGTCCACGTCCTGCTCGGTAATCACCAGCGGCGGGGTGAACCGGAGCACGTTGTTGTTGACGCAGTTTATCAAGAGGCCCTGCTCCCGGCAGCGGGCCGCGACGCCCGCACCCGGCACCGCCAGCTCCATGCCCAGCAGCAGGCCCAGGCCGCGCACTTCCTTGACGAAGCTATACTTGCCGGCCAGCTCCAACAGCTTTTGCTTAAAGTAACCGCCTACCCGGGCGCAGTTTTCCAGCACGCCGCCGTGCAGCGTTTCCTGCATGGCCGCCAGGCCCGCGGCGCAGGCCAGCGGGTTGCCGCCGAAGGTGGAAGCGTGGTCGCCCGGCGCAAAGGCCGCCGCCACTTCTTCCTTGGCCAGCATGGCGCCGATGGGGAACCCGCCGCCCAGCGCCTTGGCCAAGGTGATGATGTCCGGCTCCACCCCGTAGTGCTGGTAGGCCAGGAAACGGCCGGTGCGCCCCAAGCCGCACTGCACTTCGTCGAAAATAAGCAGCAGGCCGTTTTGGTCGCACAGCTCCCGCACACCTGCCAAGTACTCCGGCGCGGCTACATTGACGCCTCCCTCGCCCTGTACCGGCTCCAGCATCACGGCGCAGGTGTTGGGGCCGATGGCCCGGCGCAGGGCGTCCAAATCGTTAAAGGGAACGTATTTGAAGCCCGGCGGCAGGGGCTCAAAGCCCTGCTGGTATTTGGGCTGGCCCGTAGCCGTGATGGCGGCCAGGGTGCGCCCGTGGAAAGATTGCTCCGCGGTGATGATCTCGAATTTTTCCGGCCCGTACCGCTTCTTGGCGTACTTGCGGGCCAGCTTGATGGCGCTTTCGTTGGCCTCGGCGCCGCTGTTGCAGAAAAAAGCCCGGTCACAGCAGGAATGCTGCACCAGCAGTTCCGCCAGCCTGGCCTGCTGCTCAATGTAGTAGAGGTTGCTGACATGTATCAGGCGCGCCGCCTGTTCCTGCACCGCCCGTACCACGGCCGGGTGGCAGTGGCCCAGCGAGTTTACGGCGATGCCGCTTACGAAGTCCAGGTACTCCCGGCCGCCGGCGTCCCAGAGGCGCGCCCCTTCCCCCCGCACCGGCACCAGGTCGATACGCCCGTAAGTATGCATCACGTACTGGTCGCTTAATTTTATTATTTCCTCGGTGTTCAACGCCAAGCCCCCTTATAAATTGATAACCATGATAACCATGGGTGTCCTTCAAGCGCCAGCGCATAATTAACGGGTAAAGAGTGGCTTAATTGTCCCTTATTGGTTGATCACTTGATAACCATGGTGCCCACGCCCCGGTCGGTGAACACCTCCAGCAGGATGGAATGCGGCACGCGCCCGTCCAGGATGTGAGTGGTCTCCACCCCCCCCCGCAGGGCAGCCGCGCAGCACTCCACCTTGGGGATCATGCCCCCGTCTATGACGCCCCGCTCCACAAGACCGGGCACCTCGTCCAGGGTAACCGTGGAGATTAAGGAACTCTTGTCGCTGCGGTCTGCCAGGATGCCTTCCACATCGGTGAGGATGATCAGTTTATGGGCATTGAGGGCCACCGCCAGCGCCCCGGCTGCGCTATCGGCGTTGACGTTGTAGCTCTGGCCGCCCTCGCCCACCGCTACCGGCGCCACCACGGGGATGTAACCCTCCCGCAGCACGGTAGAAACTATGCCGGGGTTAACCTGGCGCACCTCCCCCACCTGGCCGATGTCCACCATCTCCTCGTTGCCGTCGGGGGTGCGCACGCGCCCCATTTTCTTCTCAGCCACCAGCAGGTTGCCGTCCTTGCCGGACAGGCCCACGGCGTTGCCGCCAATTTCGTTGATCATGCCCACGATGTCCTTGTTGATCTTGCCCACCAGCACCATCTGGGCAATTTCCATGGTTTCGGCGTCGGTGACCCGCAGGCCGCCCACGAAACTGGTTTCCTTGCCCAGTTTCTTCAACATGCCGGAAATTTCCGGTCCCCCGCCGTGCACGATGACGGGGTGCATGCCCACGTACTTCATCAGCACGGCGTCGGTGAGCACCGCCTTTTTCAGCTCGCAGTTCAGCATGGCGTGGCCGCCGTATTTGATAACCACCGTCTTGCCGTAAAACTTCTTAATGTAAGGCAGGGCCTCCACCAGGATGGCCGCCTTCTCCATCGCACTCAACACAACACATCCCCCCTCTCCCCCGGGGTCAGGCCTCAACTATTTTCCTAACTATATTATCAATATATAGGGAATAGGCAGTTATTACACTTATTCAAGGCCTGACCCCGGGTCAGGTCTCAACTAATTTCCTAACCACATTATCAGTATATTAGGAAGAAATAGTTATTGCACTTATTCAAGGCCTGACCCCCTGGCTTAGGTGCGGTAGGAGCCGTTGATGCGGACGTAGTCGTAGGTGAGGTCGCAGCCCCAGGCGGTGGCGGCGCAGTCCCCGCTTTTGAAATCCAGGGTGATGATTACGTGGTCGCGGGCCAGCACGCCGGCTGCCCGTTCCTCACTGAAGGGCAGCGAGCCGCCGTTTTCCGCCACTTTAACGTCGCCGATGAATATGTCCACCATATCCGGGTTGAACTCGGCGCCCGAGTAGCCCGCGGCGCAGAGCACCCGGCCCCAGTTGGCGTCCTCGCCGAATACCGCCGTTTTGACCAGGTTGGACGCCGCCACCGCCCGGGCGGCCAGCCTGGCGTCCCGCCGGCTGCGGGCGCCCTGCACCCGCACTTCCAGCAGCTTGGTGGCGCCCTCGCCGTCCCGGGCGATATCCACGGCCAGCCTGCGGCATACTTGTTCCAGCGCCGCGCAGAAGGCGGCGAAGTCCGGTCCCTCGGCGTCCACCAGGCGGTTGCCGGCCGCGCCGCCGGCCAGGGCCAGCGCCATGTCGTTGGTGCTGGTGTCGCCGTCCACGGTGATCATGTTAAAGGTACAGTCCACGACCGCCGCCAGCGCCTTTTTCAGCATGGCCGGCGTTATGGCCGCGTCGGTGGTGATGAAGCAGAGCATGGTGGCCATGTTGGGGTGGATCATGCCCGACCCCTTGGCCATGCCCCCTATGGTAACCCCGGCGCCGCCCAGTTCCACCCGCACCGCCGCTTCCTTGGTAAAAGTATCGGTGGTCATAATGGCCGCGGCGGCATCAGCCCCGCCCGCGCGGCTCAGCTCGGCGGCGGCCCGCCGGATGCCGGCCAGCACCCGGTCCATGGGCAGCGGCTGCCCGATCACGCCGGTGGAGGCCACCAAAACCTGCTCGGCCGGCACGTTCAGCAGCTCGCCAACAGCGGCGGCCATGGCCCGGGCGTCCTCCACGCCCCGTATTCCGTTGCAGGCGTTGGCGTTACCGCTGTTCATCACCACGGCCCTGGCCCGGCCGGACCGCAGGTGCTCCATGGTTACCAGCACCGGCGCCGCCTTGACCCGGTTGGTGGTGAACACCCCCGCCGCCGCCGCTTCCCGGTCCGCACACAGCAGGGCCATGTCCTTCTTGCCGTTTTTGATCCCCGCCGCCACCCCGGCGGCGGTAAATCCCCGGGGGGCCGTAACCCCGCCGGGCACGTTGTGTATGGTTGTTACCGACATGTGTCTTTCCTCCTACTGATAATTGGCTAGTTTTTGCGCCGGCACCCCCTACGGGTACGGCCCCGTAAGTGGTGTAGTACCCCCTGCGGTTTTAAGCACCCGCTACTGGCACAGCAGCCCCCTACGGGTACAGCCCCGGCCTGTCGAGACCCGTGGTCTCGGGCAGCCCAAACATCAGGTTCATATTTTGCACGGCCTGCCCCGCCGCTCCCTTCACCAGGTTGTCGATGGCCGACAGCACCACCACGCGGCCGGTGCGCGGGTCCACCACGGGTACAATGTCGCAGTGGTTGGACCCGGCCACCGCTTTGGTTTGGGGCAGTATGCCGGGGGGCAGCAGCCGCACGAAAAATTCGTTGCGATAGTATTCCTCGTACACGGAGCGCACCTGCTCCAGCGTCATTTCCCGCTTCAGCGAAGCGTAAACGGTGCTGAGAATACCCCTATTCATGGGCGTCAGGTGCGGGGTGAAGGATATCACCACCTCTTCCCCCGCCAGCTCGCTCAGCTCCTGCTCGATTTCCGGCGTGTGCCGGTGCACCCCCACGTTATAGGCGCGGAAGTTTTCGTTCACCTCGCTGAAATGAGTGCCCAGAGACAAGCCCCGGCCCGCACCGGAAACGCCGGACTTGCTGTCCGCCACAACCGTCCCGGCATCCACCAAGCCGTGCCGCAGCAGCGGCGCCAGCGCTAAAATGACGCTGGTGGGGTAACAGCCCGGGTTGGCCACCAGAGAGGCCCCGCGTATCTTTTCCCGGTGAATCTCAGGCAGCCCGTATACCGCCTGTTCCAGCAATTCCGGAGCGGTGTGCTCCACCTTATACCACTGCTCGTAAACTTCCCGGCGCCGGAAGCGAAAGTCCGCCCCTAGATCGATGAATTTTTTGCCCCGCCCCAGCACTTCCCGGGCCAGCGGCGCGGCGTGCCCGTGCGGCAGGGCCGTGAAAACCACGTCGGCCTCCTCCGCCAGGGCAGGCAGGTCCAATTCACGGCAGTAGGAAAAAACGTGTTTATATAAATACGGGTAAACCTCGCAGAAAGCCTTGCCCCCGTAGCTCTGCGTGCACAGCGCCACCAGCTCGACCTGCGGGTGGGCGGAAAGAATGCGTACCAGCTCCGCACCCGCATAACCCGTTGCGCCGATTATGCCTGCTTTTATTTTCACCCATCAACCCTCCCGTGTTTCACAATATAATAATTATACATATGGTTGTATAAAAATACAATAGCCTATCATGCACATACCGCAGGTGAATTTCATAAATTACTGTAAAGAAGCAAAAGGAGGCGAGTATGCATAATGCCCGATCAGAATAAACCCGATCAGAATAAATATGTCGCCGATCCACTGGTAACCTTCATGCTGCTGCTGGCCGCCAGCACACCCGACCCGGACGGCAAACTGAATACCCTGAGTCAGGCCATCAATTCCATGCGCGAAGCCGTAAACAGCATCCACGCGGGGCTGGAGACCTTCCATACCCAAGTATTGCCCATGTTCATTCGTAAACCGGAACATAAAAGGTAAATAACACGAAAAACGGCCCGCGGCAACGGTAATTTTCCCCATATAGACGATGCCGGGACGCGCCTTTTACCGCGGCAGGTTACATGCGACCGGTGCAAAGAGCGTCTTCGCCCGCAGCAGATTGCATGCGACCGGTGCAGGGAGCGCCTTCACGCGGTAGATAATTCCGGCGGTTTACTTCCCGCTTTTTTTTTGCCTCGCCAGTGGTTTTCGGTTATGATGTTTGTAACAGTCACGCGCTGCAGCGGCACGCAGCGAGAAGCAAAAAAACGGAGGAACGACCCATGGGCAAGAACGAGCGAAACAACCGGCCGGTGGTGGCGGCCAGCTTCCTGTACCCCAACGAAGCCCATGTTTTCCGGGGGCTGCTGGCCAGCGAGGGCATCGAGTCCTTTATTTTCCACGAGCGTTCCACCATGTACACGCCAGTATCCATCGGCGGGGTACAAGTGGCGGTACGGGAAAGGGACCTGGAAAAAGCCAGGGCGCTGCTGCGGGAGGTAAAAAAAGGAAAATCCGGCTTTTAATGCGCCGGTGGGGCTGTTGGTAAATAAATTATAGGTGCTTCCGTTTCCTGGAGCGAACGACATACGGAGCGCGGGGTAACAACTCTTGCAAAGCTCAGGAGCAAATTTACGGCCCGGCAATTGGCGCCGGGCCGGTTGTTAATCTACCATCACCAGTCAACCAGCTATCTCCTTTATCTCCGAAAGTAAAATGCTTATTCTGCCCCCAGGTGTTCCCGCATCTGCCCGGCCAGCAGGAAGGGGTCGGTGGCCACCACTGAGGCGGCGTATAGCTCCATGCCGCCGAAATCCGCCGTGCGCCCCAGCGCATCGCCCCGGTCCACCACCCGGGCCAGCAGCGGGAACCCCGCCCAGCTTTCGGGGGCAGGCCCCGGTGGGGGCAGGTAAACGGCTACATTGAAGCTGGTGGTGCCAGTTTCCCGCAGGTATACCAGTACCCGGCCCACCGCCCGTCCCAGCAGGGCCAGGTTGTCCAGCTCAGCCGCGCCCGCCGCACCTGGCAGCAGGATCCAGATTTCTTTCTCCTTCACGGGCGTAAGGGAAGCGAATATGCGGGCTTCCTTCTCCTCCGAAACCAGCCCCAGGCTGCGGTGCACCAAAAAAAGGTCCTCGAAATAGTTGGCGGCGTAGCGTTCCCGGTAGGCGGCCGCCGCCCGGCGCAGCTGCTCAATGCGGGGGTAGTGACCGCCTTCGGTGACGGTGACCTGCAGGTGCCCGTGTACCACCGACGAGCCGGCGGGCCACAGGCAGTTCCACAGTAAAAAGGGGTAGTGGAGCCCGGCGTCTCCTTCCCGCGCGGCCTCCTGCAGCACCCGGCGTATCCAGCGGCCCGCCAGGTCGAAGTAATCCGCCACCCGGCCGGCGTCAAAGTGCAGCGGGTCGTGCTCCGCGGGAATGATCAGCCCGTGCCAGCGGTCGTACTTGGCCACGTTGGCCGCGGTAACCACCCCCGGGCCGTGCAGGCGGCCGAAGATGTCGGCGGGGGTTTTTTCTTCGGCGCGGCAAAAGGTGCAGCCCAGGCGGTGCTCTTCAACCAGCTCGGCCAACAGCTTGTTCACCCCCCGGGACATGGGGCGCCTGCCCCGCAAGCTGTTGAACAGGGTGCCCTCCAGGGTCACCCGGTTGGTGACCTTGACGATGCGCTGGCTTTCCACCGCCGCCCGGTCCCCAAACTTCTGCTCCACCCAGCCGCGCATCTCCTCGGGCAGCACCAGCCGGCCCGTGTATTCCCTTATCTCGAACAGGCGATCAAAAACAATGCGGGGATGACCGGACATGCCCCGCACCAGTGAGCTTATTTCGTTTATTGTCGACAAACTATTTACCCCTCTCCTCCAGCAGCATTTCCAGCCAGCGCTTCAAGTAAACCGGCAGGATAAAGTTTTGCCGCACGTGTTCCCGCCCGGCCCGGCCCAGCCTGCCCGCCAGCTCGGGGTCCTGCAGCAGGCGCACCACGGCACCGGCCACGGCTTGGTCGCCCTGTGCCGCCAGGCCCGTTTGGCCGTCCAGTACCTGGATGCGTATCCCCCCCACCGGAGAGGCGACCACGGGCCGTCCCTTCCATAACCCCTCGGTGACGGTGAGGCCAAACCCCTCCCGCACCGATTTTTGGATCACCACGGCAGCGGAACGCTGCAGCACGTTTATCTCCAGATCGGCGGTGGGGGGCAGTTCCAGCACGAATATATCGGGATCATCCCCGGCTTCCCGGCGTACCTCCTCCAGCACCGCCATGCCCTCGGGGTCGTCGCCGGCACCGCCGCCGGCCAGTACCAGGCGACACGGCACCCGCTCCCGGATCAGCCGGAAAGACCTGATAACGCCCAGCGGGTCTTTCAACCGGTCGTAGCGGGAAACCTGTATCACCAGGGGCAAGTCATCCGGCACCCCCAGCCGGGCCAAAACTTCCCTGCGTTCCTCTTCCGTGACGTCCCGGTTTTTTTCGCTCAAGGGGTCGATGGCCGGGGGCATCACGTAAACCCGGTTGCCCAGGTCCTTGACATACTCGGGCAGGTGGTATATCGCTCCGTCGCAGCGGGACGCAAAAGAGCGCAGAAAATTCCATACCCTCTCGTCCACGTCCACCGGGTCGACATGGCAGTACCAGAGCCACTTGCCCGGGTGACCCTCCCGGATTTCCGCCAGGCCCAGGGGCTGCTGGTCATGCAGAATGACGAAGTCGGCCCCGCCGTCTACCAGCTGGTAATTCTGCCGGGAAATTTCGCGGTAAATTTCGAACATGCGCTCATTTACCTGCACGGCCTGGCCGTGAAAGGCGTTGTGAAACGTTTTGGTAACCGTGTAAAATTCCTCCGTTCCCTGCAGCACGTCCCAGCGCGGGCGCAGTCCCACGTCCTGCATCAGGGGCACCAGCCTTTTCAGTATCTCCGCCACCCCGCCGCCCACCGCGGCGGAGTTGATGTGCTGTACCACCGCCCCCCGCAGTTTCCGGCCCAGTTCGCGGATGGCCTGCGCCTGTTCCCGCCCGATGATGGGGGTGTAATCGTCTAATTTAACCAAGCGGTCACTTACCTCCCCGTTTGTGCTTATAGTACCGGCTTGTCGCCGCCCGGCGTGCCGCCCGGCTCGCACCCGCCGGCGAAAACTTGTTAAGCCGCGGCGCGTTTGCAGCTGCGGCGCGCGGTTTCCCTCAACACCGCCACACCCCCGGCACAGGCAGGTGATGCAGCGGCCCTGCCGCTTCCCGCGGTTTCAGCCAACGCTGCCGCACTCCCCGGCCTCGTCCCCCGCCAGGTACGCCGCCAGCTCTCGCACCTCCGCGGGGTCCCGCACCAGGTAACGGGCTGCAGAAGGCCTGGGGGCGGGCGCCACCAGTACCGTAACGCCGCTGCCCGCCAGGGCGGCAAAAGCGTCCTCGTCGGTAACGTCGTCGCCCAGGTACACGGGCAGCGCGCCCGGGTATTCCTCCAGCAGGCGCCGCACCGCCCTGCCCTTGTCGACGTCCCGCGGGCGCAGTTCCAGCACTTTTTTGCCGGTCGTGAAAACCAGCCCGTGTGCCCGCACCGCATCGCGGGCGGACTCCCGGAAGGCTGCCAGTGCCGCCGGGACTTCGGCGGGATCAGCCAGCCGGTAATGCAAGGCCAGGGAATACTTCTTTCTCTCCACGAAAAAACCCTGCCGGCCGGCCAGTTTTCGCTGCAGGCGGTCGGCCAGCTGCGCCAGCGCCTGCCCGGCGCCGCCCGCCGGCGCCGACTTGCGGCCGCCGGGAAACTGCAGCTCCGCGCCGTGGCACCCGGCCAGGTAAATTTGCGGCAGCGGGAACATCCCGGCCACGTCGTCCAGGTCCCGGCCGCTCACCAGCGCTACCCGCACGCCCGGCGCCGCCGCCAGCCTGCCGATCAGCCGCACCAGCGCAGGGTCCGGCCTGGCCGCCGCGGGGGTAGGCGCGATGGGTACCAGTGTGCCGTCATAATCGAAGAACAGGAAAAGCCGCCCGGCCCGCCGTAACTCGGCCGCCAGTTTCCGGGGGGATACGGGTTCCGGCAGCCCGGCATCGTTCCTAGCCATCAAGCCTTTGCTTGGGTATGAATTCCCCCGCCGCCAGCGGGCCGCTGCCGGCGGCGTTTTCCGGGTGTGCTTCCGCCTGCCAGCCCAGGCCGCTGAGCACCCCCCGCCACCACCATTTGAGATCATAACGCCGGACGGATTGCTGCAGTATGCTGATTCTTATTTTCTGTTCTTCTACCGGCATATCCAAGGCTTTTTTTATTTTTCCGGCCAGGTCGACCCGGTCGTACGGGTTCACCAGCAGCGACCCCTTCAGCTGCTCGGCGGCCCCGGCAAAGGGGCTCAATACCAATACCCCGTCGCCAGCCACCCTGCTGGCTACAAACTCCTTGGCCACCAGGTTCAGCCCGTCCCGCAGCGGGGTCACCAGCGCGATGTCGGCGGCGCGGTAGTGGGCCACCAGTTCCCGCCTGTCCAGGGCGTTGAACATGTACCAGACCGGCATGTGCCAACCGGAGGCGTACTGCCCGTTGATGCGGCCCACCATTTCCTCCACCCTGCTGCGCAGGTTGGCATAGCTCTGCACCTCGGTGCGGCTGGGCACCGCTACCTGCAGAAAAGTGACCCGGCCGCGGTAATCGGGGTAGCGGGCCAAAAATTCCTCGATGCCCTGCAGCTTTTCAATGATGCCCTTGGTATAATCCAGCCGCTCCACGCTCAATACCAGCCGCTCGGTGTTCACGTGACGCCTGATTTCCGCCGCCCGCCGGGCTGTTTCCTCTTCCCGGGCCAGTTCGTCAAATTCCTGGTAATCGATACCGATGGGCAGGGCCCGCACGTGCATCTTCCGCTTTTGCCACCTGACGTAGCCGTCCACGTAGCTTACTTCCGCGCCCAGCAGTTTTTCTACCACCCGCAGGAAATTTTCCACGTACCCGGGCAGGTGAAAGGCCACCAGGTTGCTGCCCAATAGGCCCGTCAGTATTTCTTTGCCCCACGGCAAGGCGCTGAATATCTCCAACGGGGGAAAGGGGATGTGGCAGAAGTAGGCAATTTTACCCCGGTAGCCCGCTTTCCGCAGCATACCCGGAACCAGGGCCAGGTGGTAATCGTGCACCCAGATCAGTGCACCTTCCCCGGCCTCGCGGCGGGCCGCCTCGGCGAATTTCCTGTTCACCCGCACGTAACTTTGCCAGCTGTCATGGTCGAACACCGCCTTTTCCAAGAAGCAGTGGAACAGCGGCCACAGGCAGTCATTGGCACACCCGTGGTAGTATCTATTATATTCTTCACGGCTGAGAATTATTTCTCTGACCACGTAAGCCGGCCGCCCGGCGGGCACGGCCACCCGCTCACCCAGCCGGGACTCTTCTGCAGTCCGCCCGGCCCAACCCACCCAAGTGCCGCCGCAGGCCATGACTATCGGCTCCAGAGCGGTAACAAGGCCGCTTACCGCCCGGGTGGCCGTTGCCGCATCGCCTTCTTCGCCATGGAACACGTAGGGGGTGCGGTTGGATAATACCACCAGGTTTTGCAGGCCCGCCCTGCGCACCTGGCGTTCCAGCAACTCCCGCATAATAGCCACCTCCCTTACCTAGGGCTCCATCACCACCCGCACTTTCCCTTCTCGCCGCAACACGCTGCAGTAAGTGCGTCCCTCCTTGCGCGCAAATTCCAGGTCCACTACGCCGCCGCCCACCTGCAGGTTCTTAATGACCAGCTCGTTTACCCACTCGGGCAACACGGGACTCCTGACGTGCAGGTTCCGTCCCAGGCACTCCAAACCCAGCATGGTCTGCAGCAGTAAAAACATACTGCCCACGGCCCAGGCCTGGGGATCGCAGGCCGTGGGGAAACGGACGGGGCCGGTGGCCCCGCGCCGGGTAAAACCGCAGAACAATTCGGGCAGCCGGTTGTACGGGAAAAACAACGCGGCCCGGTACAGGCTTTCGGCCAGTTTGCACAGGTCGTCCAGCAGCCCGTAGCGGCGCAGGCCCCGGGCAATGATGACGTTGTCGTGGGGCCACACCGAGCCGTTGTGGTAGCTCATGGGGTTGTAAGGGTACTCCTGGGCGCTCATGGTACGGATGCCCCAGCCGGAATACATATCGCGCGCAAACAGGCGGCGCGCCACTTGGACGGCCTTATCCGCCGGCAAAATTCCGGTAAAAAGGCAGTGGCCGGGATTGGACACAGTGCAGCGCACCTTTTTCTTGTCGCCGTCCAGGGCAAAAGCGGCAAAGTCCTCATCGGGCAGCCAAAAAGCGTCCAGAAAAGCCCGCTGCAGGCTTTCGGCCCGCTCTCCCAGGGCGCGGGCACCGTCTTCGTTGCCTAAAAACCGCACCAGCCCGGCGGCCCGCCGCAAGGCCAGGTAATAATATGCCTGTACCTCCACCAGGGCAATGGGACCCCTGGGAAACTCGCCCCGGCGGTCCACCACGGCGTCCCAGGAATCCTTCCATCCCTGGTTAATTAACCCCCGCTCGGATTCCCTCATGTATTCGATGAAGCCGTCTCCGTCCAGGTCCCCGTAAGTGGTGCACCAGTGCAGGGCCTTGTCCAGGGCCGGCGCCAGCTCCTGCAGCAGCGTAAAGTCGGCGGTCCAGCGGTGATACTCGGAAAGCAAAATAATGAACCACAAGGTGGAGTCCACGGACCCGTAATAAGGGGTGTGGGGAACTTCCCCCGCGGAAGCCATTTCGCCAAACCTTATCTCGTGGGGAATTTTCCCCGGCCTTTCCTCCCGCCAGGCGTCTACCTTGGTTCCCTGCAGCGCAGCCAGAAACTTGAGCGTGTTGCGGGCGATGTCGGCGTTCAGCATCAGCGTCTGCCAGGAAGTGATCAGAGCGTCCCGGCCGAAAGGAGCGCCATACCACGGGATGCCCGCTTCAATTATAGAACCCCAGCCCTCGTAGCGGGTGGTCAACGAGCGCAGGTCTGTGACGCTGCGCTGGAGCATGGCGTTGAATATTTCGTTATCCGTTTCAATCAAGGTGCAGCGTCCCTTCCAGTCATTATAATCTACAATTAAATCCCGGGCCGATTTGTAAAAAGAACTGCCGATATCGGCAACCTGGACCGCACAGCCGGACCCGCTTTTCAGCACCCGGGGATGTACCTGCATGAACAGGTAATATTTTTCACGCGGCACCAAATGAAAGATGAACTGCAGTTCCACCCGCTGCCCGCGGATTTCCACCCTGTCCGGCGGGCGAGAGAAGCAAACCTCGGTAAGGCGCTTTTTGCCGTCCAGGCCCGCGTAAGCGAAGCACGCCCCGCTGCTGGTCGCTTCCGGGGCCAGCAAAGTGCCCCGCCGGGGTCTCTTCAAACCCCGCACCTCAAAAACGTCTAAATAATCGGCACCCAGCAGCAGCTTAAAGCGCAGGGTCACGGGAAAGTTGTTGAAGTTGAGCAGCCGGAAGCGCTGCAGAAAAGAATCGCCCAGCACCCGGGATATGCGCAGGTGCACCGTTTGCAGGGGAACCTGCAATTGGTCCAGGTGTATTTCCCGGTTGGTCAGCTCGATCTGGGCAAAATGGCTGTCGCGGGTGTCCCCGGAAAGAAACACCGGCTTGGTGTCTTCCAGCCACATCTCGTGACAGCTTAAAAACCTGGTATCCTGGTAGTAAAAACCCAGTTCCCCGGTATTTTCGCCGGGTATTTCGCCGGAGGGGAGGGATGTAAGAAAGGCGTACCCCTCTTTAAGCACTTCGGTTACGTTTTTAATGTCCTCGGGGGAAATCCCCCACTCTTCAACCGTTTGTGGTACCGTCATAGCATGTCCTTTCAATAATTTTGCCCGTTGGTTTGTGATTGTTTATACAAGCTTACGGGCGGCACTGCGCCGGCCCTGTACCGGTACCGGGGTTCCAGTGCCCGGAACATTCAGACGCCGGCCACCGCCCGGTAAAACTCCAGCGTAGCCTCCACCATGGCGTCCTCGCCGAAACGTTCCAGCACCAGAGCCCGGCCGGCGCGTCCCATGCGCGCGCCAAGACCGGGGTCGGCCAGCAGCTGGGCGCAGCGGCGGGCCAGCATGTGGTGGTCGTGCATGTCCACAATGAAACCGTTGACGCCGTCCTCGATTATTTCGGGCATGCCGCCCGCGCGGCTGACCACAATGGGCTTGCCGCAGGCATTGGCCTCCAGCAGGGCCAGGCCAAAGGGTTCTTCAAAGCAGGAAGGATAAATGCAAATTTCCGCCTCCCGGTAAATTTCGGGCATTTTTTCCCAGGGAAAAAATTCTATATGCACGTTGCCCTGCAGTTTGCCTTCCTCGATGCGCCGCATGATACCCGGTACGTAACTTTCCCGCAAGTGCCGCCAGTCCACCATGTGGTCCGTGCCGGCCATAACCAGCAGCACCTCGGGGAATTGCCGTTTTATGATGGACAAAGCCCCAACGGCCACGTGGGTACCCTTGTCATAACACATGCGGGCGGGATGAAAAATCACCCGCCTGCCGGCAAACTTCCCCCGGCCGGGCCCGGGAGCGAACCGCCGGTGGTCGATGCCGTGGTATACCACCTTGATGCGGTCAGCGGAGTAACCGGCCTTGACCAGCTCCTGCTTGATAAACTTGCTGACGGCGATGACGCCGTCCCATTGCCCGGACATGGCGTGCATTTGCACGCCCAGCTCGTCATTCCATATGTTGTGCGCCGTCATTACCAGGGGTAAGCCGGTGCGGCTCTTAATTTCGCCCAATACTTCGGCGTGCACCGGGCTGAAGTAATGAAAGTTGTGCGCATGAATGAGGTCCGGTTTGGTTTCCGCAATAAATGCGGTGATTTTTTCCCTTATGGCCGGGGCCTCTTCCTCCAGCCGCTGCGGGGGAAGCTCGTTTAAGTTCATCAGCGGCGTGCGGTGCACCCGCACGCCCTGGAAGTCCTCCTTTTCCGGGCACCCCGCAGCGGGGCAGGTCAGCACATCCACCTCCACGCCGCGCCGTACAAGTCCCGGCGCCAGCATGGCCAGGTGGGTTTCCACGCCGCCGATCATGGGGGGAAATGCCCAGTGCAGCATGGCCACGCGCATATTATACCTCACCCCTTCGCAGCCAAAACGCCACTTACAATGTACTCCATAACAAAATATGCCACCCGCAAGTCCTTCATGCCGCGAAAAAATTTTCAGCCGCGTCATTGAAACGGTGGCAATCCTGTCTGTTTACCGGTTAATTATCTATTTTTATAAATATTTCAAAACCTTTATTTAAGCATACCTTTTTTTTCTTGCAATGTCAACCCGCACTAATTTATTCCCCAGGGATTCGTCAAAGTTAGCGTTCAAAGATGGCTCATTAAAATGCTTAAAACGGTTGTGCTCAAACATCAACCGCGTTCTTACCTTACTGACCG
>CAJYBN010000046.1 GCA_913064925.1 uncultured Peptococcaceae bacterium | reverse complement strand
TAGGCGTCGTCCCTCTCGGGGTCGGGGTCGGACAGGCCCTCGGTGAACGAGTCGCCGACGGCCACGTAGCTGGACCAGATGCGGGTCTCGGTCGGCAGGGGTCTCACGGGAGCCTCCAGTCGAGGGGGTCGGCGCCCTGCTGGGCGAGCAGGTACTGTGGTGGCGCATTTTATCGCGCATCCTGCTGCTGCCCGTGGTGGCCGGTATTTCTTATGAACTACTCAAGGCTTCGGCCCGTTACGAGAATATTTTTCTTCTTCGCCTGTTGGCTGCACCGGGACGGTGGGTACAGCGCCTGACCACCGCCGAGCCAGACGACAATATGGTGGAAGTGGCCATATCCGCCCTCAAGGCCGTACTCAAGGAAGACAGGGGTGAAGTCGGTGTTCGATAAGTTGGATAACTTGGAAAAAAAATACGAAGAACTAAGCGAACTTATCGCCGATCCAAAAATCATGGCGGACCGGGAGCGCTGGCAGCAATACGTCAAAGCCCACTCGGAAATCAGCGAAGTGGTAACGGTTTACCGCCAGTATAAAAAAGTGGTCGCTGAACTGGAAGACGTCAGGCAAATGCTGCGGGAAAAAATGGAGCCCGAGCTGAGGGAAATGGCGGAAATGGAAGAGGAGGAACTAAAAGATAAAAAAAAGGAGCTGGAACAAAAGCTAAAAGTGCTCCTTTTGCCCAAGGACCCCAACGATGAAAAGAACGTCATTATGGAAATCCGCGCCGGTACCGGCGGGGAAGAGGCGGCGCTGTTCGCCGCCGACTTGTTCCGCATGTACACCCGCTTTGCCGAGCTGAAGGGCTGGCGTATTGAGATAATGGATAGTCATTATACCGACCTGGGCGGCTTGAAGGAAATCGTCTTTCTGGTGGAGGGCAAGGGGGCGTACAGCCAGCTTAAATTTGAAAGCGGCGTGCACCGCGTGCAGCGGGTGCCCACCACTGAGTCGGGCGGGCGCATTCACACCTCGGCCGCCACGGTGGCAGTACTGCCCGAGGCCGAGGAAGTAGAGGTGGACATCAACCCCAACGACCTGCGGGTCGACGTGTTCTGTTCCACCGGGCCCGGCGGGCAGTCGGTAAACACCACCCAGTCGGCGGTACGCATTACCCATATCCCCACCGGTATCGTGGTTTCCTGCCAGGATGAGAAGTCGCAGCACAAGAATAAGGAAAAAGCCATGCGGGTGCTGCGCGCCCGGTTGCTGGACCGGGCGCAGCAAGAGCAGCAGCAGCAGATGGCCAGCGCCCGCAAGTCCCAAGTGGGCACCGGCGACCGCAGCGAGCGAATCCGTACTTACAACTTTCCCCAGAACCGGGTCACCGATCACCGCATCGGGTTGACCCTGCACCGGCTGCAGGACGTGCTGATGGGCAACCTGCAGGAAGTGGTGGACGCGCTGGTCACCACCAAACAAGCCGAGCAACTGCAGCAGGTGGAACAGGCATGAGCAGTTTAAACTTGGCCGGGCTGCTGGCCCGGGCCACGGAGAGACTGCGGCAAAGCGGCGCGGGTTCACCCCGGCTGGACGCCGAGGTGCTGCTGGCCCACGTGCTGGGGCGGGACAGGGTCTTTTTGTACCGGGAATCCCACCGGGTGCCGGACACCGCCGCAGCCCGGCGCTACCGGGAACTGGTGGAACGGCGGGCCGCCGGCGAACCCGTGGCTTACCTGACGGGGCATAAAGAATTCATGGGGCTTGACTTTATTGTTGGGCCCCATGTTTTAATTCCCCGCCCCGAGACCGAGCTGCTGGTGGAACGCGCCCTGGCTGTGCTGGCCGCCTGGCCCGGCTGCAGGCGGATTGCCGTGGATGTGGGCACCGGCAGCGGAGCGGTGGCCGTCAGCCTGGCCCGCCTGTCCCCGGGCACCCAGGTGTACGCCACCGATACGGCGTCCGGAGCGCTGGCCGTGGCCCGCCGTAACGCCGCGCGCCACGGCGTGCGGGTGCGTTTTTACCAGGGGGACCTGCTGCAGCCCCTGCAAGGAGTGCTCCCTACCGGTTCTGCAGCGGTGGTGACCGCCAACCTGCCCTACGTGCCCAGCGCGGCCATACACCGCTTGCCCCGGGACGTGCGCTGCTATGAGCCGCTGCAGGCCCTGGACGGCGGTCCCGACGGGCTGGCCCACTATCGCCGGCTGGTGCCCCAGGCGGAGGAACTGCTGGCCCCCGGCGGGTACCTGTTCATGGAAATCGCCCCCGACCTGCGGGACGCGGCGCTGGCGCTGGTGCCTCCCCCCCGCTGGCGCGCTCGGATACTGAATGACTTAAGCAGCCGGCCCCGCCTCGTTGAGGCCCGCAAAGCCCGTTAACCCGGCATCTAACCCGGCTGATCCGACGCCGGGGCCAGTTCTTGCGGGCCATTCCGGGCCTCCCCGGCGGCCGGAAAGTCCACGCGGAACTCGGTCCCCTGGCCCGGCGTGCTGGAAACGTCGATGACGGCGTTGTGATCGTTGACGATGCGGTTGGTGATGGCCAGTCCCAGCCCCGTGCCTTCGTCCCTGGTGGTGAAGTAGGGGTCGAAAATGCGCTGCAGGACGGGCGGTTCAATGCCCGTGCCGTCGTCCGCCACCACCAGCCGGGCGCCGTTTTCCAGCCGGGTGGTGGCCACCCGCACCGTACCGCCTGGCCGGGAGGCTTGAATGGCGTTGTTTACCAGGTTAATGATGACCTGCTTAAGCAGGTCCACGTTACCCAGGATGGCGGGTGTCTCTCGGTCCATATCTAACACCATGTGTACTTTGTGCAGGAGGGCCTTGCTCTTCAGCAGTTCCCAGACCGACGAGATGACCTCGTGCAGGTGCACCGGATACAGCTCCACCTTTTCCGGCCGGGCCAGCTTAAGGAATTCGCTGACGATGGTGTTGATGCGATCGACTTCGGTTAGCACGATATCCAGGTAATCGCTTAGGTCGCCGACGCGGGCTTCCTTTTTCCTCTGCATGAGCTGCAAAAACCCCTTGATGGCAGTCAGGGGGTTTCTTATTTCGTGGGCGGTGCCGGCGGCCAGTTCCCCAATGGCGGCAAGGGTGGCGGAGCGGTGCATTTTTTTCTCCATTTCCCTTTGCGCCGTAATGTCGTTGATGATGCACGCCGTGCCGATCAATTTACCTGCGGAATTGCGCAGGTCTGCACAGTTGATCAGCATGGTCCGGCCGCCCAGCATAATTTCCCGGTGGGGGCTGCCGGCCTTGCTGCTTTCTTGGGCGGCTTTGGCGTCATTTTGTTGACCCGCCAGGCCGTTCAACAGGTCCTGCAGGCTGTTATTTAAAATTTGCTGCCTGGACATGTTAAAGAGCAGCTCGGCCTGCCGGTTTATATCAATGATCTTGTTGGTCTCGTCGGTTAGCAGCACCCCGGCGTTGATAAAATCAATGAAGTAATTGGTACGGATTTTTTCCTCTTGTAGCTTCTCGGACAGGGAAATGTCGTGCACGCAAAGTAGAAAACCGGCGTTTTTTTCCAGGCCGAAACTAACCGGGTATATGATGCACTGAACCGGCAGGGAGCGGCCCCTGCCGTCCAACGCCTGTCCGAAAACCGGAGTGCCGGGTTCGTCCAAATGGTTTTCCAGGAAGGGCAGGTGCTTGCGGATGATGCCCCGCAGGTCCTGGTCCTCATTGCCGAAAATCTGCTCAAAACACCTGTTCCTGTATATCACGCGTCCTTCCCGGTTTACGTGCAGTGTTGCCACGCCCAGGCTGTTCAGGGTGTGTTTCAGGTAGGTTTCGTTATCCTGCAGCTGGTAGAGAAGGGTAATGATATAAGCGATGGACTGGCCAACAAACCAGGCGGTGGTTAACAGCAGGGCCAGAGTAAGGATGTATTCGGTAATCAGGTCGGTGGATAGTCCTTTGCGGCCCAGGCTAACCCCCAAGGTGGCCGCTGACACCAGCAAAGAGCTGGCCACACCGTAGGCGGTGCCGCAGATGATGGAACACAATATGACGGGCACCACGATTAGGAGGCTAAACTCATTCTTAGTAATGACCCTGGACAGCACGGGTATGTAGATGGCGCAAATGGTTAAGGTATAAAGCGACTTGTATAAATGCAGGTGCCGGTACTGGCGATAAAAAGTCTTGGTAATGATCTTGTGCTGGGCCGGGATTAAGGCCATAATGGCCAGCATGCAGCCTATCCAGAGGTAATGCAAGAAACCGTCGTCGAAAAAATGGCGGGTAATCCTCAGCCACCCTACCAGGCAGGCGGCGGATAGTATGCAGTATGTCAGGTGAGCGAACAGGTAACATTCTTTCAGCTTGTTAAGGCCTGCCTCCAGCTTCATGCAAAGAGCCTCCCGTGCACCAAGACAAAAGCACGGTTAATTACCGTGCCTTAACCTTTGGTGAGATTTATTCATTGTTTGGTTTTGCCGGTATACCAACCGGTACGCGTAATGACGACAGCAGCCAGGGCTATGGCGGCGATGGGCAGCCAGCCGTTAACCAGCCAGTAGAGCCTGTTTTGGGCTAGCTCTTTGATGTTCAAGGCGAATAGTTGGTTAAACAACTTATAAACCACTACCTCGCAGGACAAGAGAAACACCAAGCAAAACACGCTGGCGGCCAAAGCTTTGTGCTTGGGTACATGGAAAAAGTAGGCTACCAGCAGGGCCAGCAGCAAGGTAGCCATTGCCGTGTGTATACCGGGAACCCCGATGCTTTGCACCACCAGGCGGCAAGCCAAAACTCCCGCTGCCAACAGAACGGCTGTGAGCAAAATTTTTTTCCATATAAATTGCTTCCGTAACAGGGCGAGCATGAGCATGGTTAAGGCAGTGCATTCGGGAATGCCGATGGTGAAAAAGTTAAATAACAGGTTCCATGCCTGGCTGTTCATCTTTGCAGCGCCTCGGGAACCTCGGGCTCATACCAGTTGCCCCCGCAGGCCGAAGCTGCGCCGATTTGGGCAATCCACAGCAGCGCAGTGGCCACCAGCATGATCAATACGCGTTTCATATTTGTCACCTCCCTTTTGGAATTATAGCGAAATTTGTCAAAAAAAGCTACTACCTTGCGATTAACGGGAGGCCCTGCCGTAGCCTTTAAAGATGATGCGTTTATAGAAAATGACGTTCATGCGGAATACCGCCCGGCTTGCAGCTTAGAACCGGGTAACCTGATGGGCAGCAGTGAGATGGCTTGTGTCACCAGGCCAGCCGTAATGCCCAGTGCTGCGGCCTGGTGCCCGGCCGTCGCCGGGGCGGGCGCCAGAACCACGGCAGCCCACAGTACCACCACGCCCACCGAGGTCATTTTCAGCTTGCTGCGCTTGGCGGGGGAGAATTGCTTGCTGGCAATGGTCACCGGTGCGTAGGTGATGATCACGTACAGGGTAAACACCAGGCCCAGAGCGGACACGGGCACGATGAACTCCTGCATGCGGGGGGCGACGGCGGTAACCAGGTAACCCAGCGCCGTAAAAATGCCCACCGTGGTCAGCAAACAGGTCACGGGGCCCGGCTGATGGCGTCCCCCGGCCACAACCCGCAGGGAAAAAGCTGCCGCCCAGGTAACCAGGGTAACCGGCAGCGTGCCCAGCATCCAGGACACAACTATAATTCCTGCCGCTGCGGAAATGTTCAACAGCAGTATTTTCAATGCATAGGCGTAAATTTCCGCATCGCTGCTGGCGCTGCTGGAGGAGGTTTCCTGGGCCAACAGTCGGGAAATTTTATCGATAGCCGACTTCAATTGTATTTGCCCTCCTTGGCCGTAGCCCGTAAGCGGGCGCGGGCCGTCAATTTAACTTAAAATAATGAATCTTTCACGAAATAATGAATCTTCCACGCCATAATGTATAATCCTGCTAAAAAGTATAAAAATTTTCCTACAAAATTTGCTAAATCCAGCTATTATTCGACTGTTCGACCGTTTACAGCAAATTATGCTGCCCGCCCCATCGTTCTTTTACGAGCCCCGCCTTTGTGATATACTACCTGGAGAGAGCTGAGGTGTAGCAAAATATGGTTTTCGCGGCACGCCCCACGCGCTGCCTGGCGGTGGATCCAATGCACCCCAATGCTGCCGTGATCCGCGAGGCGGGCAATGTTTTACGCCGGGGGGGGCTGGTGGCTTTCCCCACCGAGACGGTTTACGGCCTGGGGGCCAACGCCTTGGATGCGCGGGCGGTGGCGGACATATTTTACGCCAAAGGGCGGCCCGTTGACAATCCTCTTATCGTGCACATTGACCGGGCGGAAAGCCTGCGGGATTACGTGGCGGAAATACCTCCCGTGGTGCCGCAGTTGGCTGCCCGTTTTTGGCCCGGACCCCTTACCTTGGTAATACGCGGCGGGGAAAAATTTGCCCCGGGCGTCACCGGCGGGCTGGGAACGGTGGCAGTGCGGGTACCCGCCCACCCCGTGGCTCTGGCTATAATCCGAGCCGCAGGCGCGCCCGTGGCCGCTCCCAGCGCCAACGCCTCCGGGCGGCCAAGCCCCACCACGGCGGCCCACGTGCTGGACGACTTGGCGGGCCGGGTGGACCTTGTGGTTGACGGCGGGCCGGCCGGCCTGGGCGTGGAATCCACCGTGCTGGACCTCACCGGGGAACGCCCTGTGATTTTACGCCCTGGTGGGGTAACCAGGCAGGAACTGGAGCCCGTGCTGGGACCGGTGGAACTGGACAAGTCGGTGCTGGGTGAGGCCGCTGGCGGCAGGCCGCGGTCGCCGGGAATGAAATATACCCATTACGCGCCGCGAGCACCGCTTTTCCTGTTCGAGGGCGGGGACGGTTCACAGCTGGCGAAGCGTATCCTGGAGGAGGCCGAGCGGCTGGCCGCGGCGGGGCACAAGGTGGGCGTGCTGGCCTGCGAGGAAACCGCCGCGTTGTACCGCGGTAAGGGATACCACCTGGTGGTGGTCGGCCGGCGTTCCGATCCCGGGACGGTGGCCGCTTCCCTGTACGAATCACTGCGCCGGTTCGACCGGCTGGGGGTGGATGTCATACTGGCTGAAGGGATCCCCTGCGACGGGGTGGGGCTGGCGGTGATGAACAGGCTCAGGCGGGCCGCAGGCGGTAACATTGTGGCAGTTTGCACGGATGACTCTCCGGACCCCGGCATAAGTATTTATAAACCCTGAATGTGGAGGAATTAGATTGGAACTGCTCACTGTTTTCGCCCTGGCCGTGGCCCTGGGGACGGATGCTTTTTCCATGTGCCTGGGCCTGGGCATAGCCGGCGTCAACCGGCGCCAGATAGTAATGGTAAGCCTGACGGTGCTGGTCTTCCACGTGGTTATGCCCCTGGTTGGTTGGTATGCCGGAGAGCTTGCGGGTTCGCTGGTGGGACGGGCCGCCGGCATAGCCGGCGCCCTGCTGCTGGTTTACCTGGGGCTGAAAATGATTTACTCAGCCTGGCGGGGAGGGGAAACGGTCGACCCCAAGGTGGTGCTGGTCAATACCTGGGGGCTGCTGGTATTGGCCGCCAGCGTCAGCATGGATGCGTTAAGCGTAGGATTTTCCCTAGGCACCTGGCAGGTTGATTTACCCCTAACCGTGGCTATAATAGGTATGGTGGCCGGTGCCATGGCGGCAGCCGGGTTGGTTTTGGGCCGTTTCGTGGGCCTGCGGGCGGGCGAGCGGGCTGTGGCGGGCGGCGGAGTTTTACTTTTGGCCATCGGGGTGCGCATGTTTATGCCTTAAAAAATGTACCGGGAGGCTGAAACAGCGAGCTTATGGAAAAGAAAAGGATATTGTTCGTGTGTACGGGCAACACGTGTCGCAGCGCCATGGCCGAGGCCCTGGCCCGCCGCGCGCTGGAGGAGCTTTTCCCGGAGCGGCGGGACATAGAATTTGCTTCTGGGGGCCTGGCCGCCCTGCCGGGCGCGGAGGCTACGCCTGAGAGCGTCGCCGCGCTGCGGGAAAAAGGGGTTGTTTTAGAGGGGCACCGGGCATCCCTTGTGACGCCCGGCGACATTGAGCAGGCGGCGCTGGTGTTGACCATGACCAGCGCTCACCGGGAGGCTCTGCTCCGCGAGGTCCCTGAGGCGGCGGGGAAAATATTTACTTTGGCTGAATACGCCGGGTCGGGCAGCGACATCGCCGACCCCTTGGGCCGGGGTATGGAAGCCTACCGCACGGTGGCGGAGGAACTGCAGTCCCTGGTGTGCGAAGCGCTGCGGCGGTTCGTGGCGGAGGGAGAGCAAGACGCCGGCTAGGCGTCATTATTTTCCGCGGCAAGAGGAAAACGGCCAGAGCGCGTAGAATTAATTATACAATGGGGCGATACAATGGGGCGGGCGTAGCCCGCCCCGGTCGTGAAGGGATGTGTTCGATCTTGCGGGTGGCTGTAGGAAGCGACCACGGTGGGTTCAAGCTCAAGACGGAAATCATCGCTTACCTGGAGGAGCATAAAATAGACTACCGCGACTTTGGTACATATAGCGAGGAGTCGGTGGATTATCCCGATTTTGCCCGGGTCGTGGCTGAAGCCGTTGCGCGGGGAGAGTACCAGCGGGGCATTCTTTGCTGCGGTACCGGCATCGGCGTGTGTATTGCCGCCAATAAGATCCCCGGCATACGGGCTGCTTTGTGTCACGACACTTTCTCGGCCCGCATGGCCGGGGAGCATAATATGGCCAATATCATTACCCTGGGCGAGCGGGTTATCGGCCCCGGGCTGGCGCGCGACATAGTGGGCGCATGGCTGGGGGCCACGTTTGCGGGGGGTAGGCACGCGCGCCGGCTGGATAAAATTGCGGCCCTGGAGAGGGAGTACTGCCGCTGCTGACCTCCGGCCGGGGGAGCTGCCGCCGTCCGCGGGCCGCCCCGCCCGTATTTGTTCCAACAACATTAGGAGGCAAGTATCATGAGTTGCTACACCCCTCTTCGTGAAGCAGACCCCGAAGTTTACAGTGCCGTGATGCGGGAACTAAAAAGGCAGCGCAACACCCTGGAGCTGATTGCCTCGGAAAATATCGCCAGCCGGGCGGTTATGGAAGCTCAGGGCTCGGTGCTTACCAACAAGTATGCGGAAGGCTTGCCCGGCCGCCGATACTACGGGGGCTGCGAGTTTGTGGACGTGGTTGAATCGCTGGCCGTGGAAAGGGCGAAAAAGCTTTTCGGCGCCGAGCATGCCAACGTGCAGCCCCACTCCGGTTCCCAGGCCAATCAGGCCGCCTACTTCACTTTGCTGGAGCCGGGAGACACCATTATGGGCATGAACCTGGCGCACGGGGGGCACCTTACCCACGGCAGCCCCCTAAATTTGTCGGGGCGGTATTTCCGCGTAACTTTTTACGGAGTGGAAAAGGATACGGGGCGGATCGACTACGACAAGGTTCTGGAACAGGCTCGCCGCAGCAAACCGAAATTGATCGTGGCCGGTGCCAGCGCCTACCCCAGGGAAATAGATTTCAGACGCATGAAGGAAATAGCCGACGAGGTGGGCGCCCGCCTGATGGTGGACATGGCTCATATTGCCGGCCTGGTGGCGGCAGGACTACACAACAGCCCCTTTCCGCACGCCGACGTGGTGACTACTACCACGCACAAAACGCTGCGGGGTCCCCGCGGCGGCATGGTGCTGTGCAGCAAAGAACTGGGCGCCGCCGTGGACAAGGCCGTGTTTCCCGGCATCCAGGGTGGACCGCTTATGCACGTCATCGCCGCCAAGGCAGTGGCTCTAGGCGAAGCGCTGCAGCCCGAATTCCGGGAATACCAGAGGCAAATCGTCAATAACGCCCGGGCGCTGGCCGGGGCCTTGCTAGAGAGGGGTTTTACGCTGGTTTCGGGGGGCACCGATAACCACATGCTGCTGGTGGACCTGCGCAACAAGGGCATCACCGGCCGGGAGGCCGAACAGGTGCTGGACGAAGTAGGGGTTACGGTAAACAAGAACGCCATTCCCTTCGACCCGCAGCCGCCGGCGGTTTCCAGCGGCATCAGGATCGGCACCCCCGCGGTAACCACCCGGGGCCTGCAAGAGGCCGAAATGACCGAAGTGGCGGAGATTATCCACCTGGCCCTCAGCTTTAACGGTAACCGGGCTTACCGGCAAAAAGCAGCGGCCATGGCCGCCGACCTGTGCCGCCGCTTCCCCGTATACCGGGAGGGTGGTGTTTATGAGCCGTCCCAGCTGGGATGATTATTTCATGGAAATAACCAGCGTAGTGGCTAATCGCTCTACCTGCCTGCGCCGCAAGGTGGGCGCGCTCATCGTGCGCGATAACCGCATCCTGGCAACCGGCTACAACGGTGCGCCCGCCGGCATGCGTCATTGCCAGGAAACCGGCTGTATGCGGGAGCGGCAGGGCGTTCCTTCCGGAGAAAGGCACGAACTATGCCGGGGACTGCATGCCGAGCAAAATGCCCTTATCCAGGCCGCTGTGCACGGCATATCCATTGCCGGGGGCACTTTTTACGTCACCCACCAGCCGTGCGTGCTGTGCGCCAAGATGATGGCCAACGCCCGCATCGTGCGGGTAGTTTTCCGGGGAGGTTACCCGGATGAGCTGGCCCTGGCCATGTTCCGGGAGGCCGGGATAGAGCTGGTGCAGTACGGCTCTACCTAAATTCCGCGCATTCCGTTTGTGGTGTTTGCCATGATTTATTACAGTTATTACAGTTAGGAAAGGCCTGACCCCCAATGCAAAAGAAGATAGTGGCGCTGCCTAAATTGAACAACCTGACTCCCACCATGGAGTCCACCGCCCTCAAGCTGATGGAGGAAGCGGGGGAACTGGCCCAAGCCATCGGCAAGCTGCGGGGCATGAGCGGCGAGCGCTGCGCCGTGGATGAGCGTGAGGTGCTGGCGCGCATCACTCGCGAGCTGCTGGACGTGGCCCAAACGGCGGTGTCCATGATGTTCGTGCTGGAGGAGCGCTACGGGATCAGTATCGAGAAGGCCCTGGACGAACACATGGACAAGCTGGTACGCAAGGGTTACCTGGTGCCAGGTGTTGAAAGGTTGAAAGATGACAGCTAGGTGGTGCCAGGTGTTGAAAGGTTGAAAGTTGCGGGTTAAAGGTGTAAATGATTGGCCCCTGGGCCTCGGAAAGGATGCTGGGGTTGAAAGTACTGGTTGTATTCGGCACCAGGCCGGAGGCCATTAAAATGGCCCCCCTGGTGCAAATGCTGCAAAAGGATAAAATGCTGGAATGCCGGGTGGCGGTTACCGCCCAGCACCGGGAAATGCTGGACCAGGTGCTGCGCCTGTTCGATATTCGCCCGGACCACGACCTGAACGTGATGCGGGATGGCCAGACGCTGTTCGATATCACCGTGCGCGCTCTAGCCGGCCTGCAGCGGGTTATGGAAGCGGAGAGCCCGGACCTGGTGCTGGTGCACGGCGATACCACCACCACCATGGCGGCCGCGCTAGCCGCTTACTACCTGCAGCTGCCGGTGGGCCACGTGGAAGCCGGGCTGCGCACCGGCAACAAGTACTCCCCCTTCCCGGAGGAGATGAACCGGCGCCTGGCCGGCGCCCTGGCCGACCTGCACTTTGCGCCCACGGCCGGTGCCCGGGCCAACCTGCTGCGGGAGGGAGTCGACCCCGAGCGCGTGTTTGTCACCGGCAACACTGTCATCGACGCGCTGCTGGCCACGGTGCGTCCTGCCTACCGGTTCGGCGATCCTCTGCTGGACGGCCTGGATTTCGCCAGGCACCGGGTTCTCCTGGTTACCACCCACCGCCGGGAAAACCTGGGCGAGCCCATGCGGGACATCTACCTGGCCCTGCGCGACGTGCTGGAACGGCACCCCGACGTGCGGGTGCTCTTCCCCGTGCACAAAAACCCCGCGGTGCGGCAGGTGGTGCGGGAAGTGCTGGGCAGTTCGGAGCGGGTGCACCTGGTGGAGCCCATGGACTACGAGCCCTTTGTCAACCTGATGGCGCGGTGTTACCTGGTGCTTACCGATTCCGGCGGCATGCAGGAGGAGGCGCCTTCCCTGGGCAAGCCCGTGCTGGTGCTGCGCAACACCACCGAGCGGCCCGAGGCCGTAACGGCCGGCACCGTACGCCTGGTGGGCACCGATCGTGCCGCTGTGCAGCGGGAAACCGAGCTACTGCTCACCGACCGGGACCGTTACCGGGCCATGGCCGAAGCCGTCAATCCTTACGGTGACGGCCGGGCCTGCGCCCGCATCGTAGCAGCCATCAAGTACGCGTTTAAACTTACGCGGCGCCGGCCGCAGGAATTCTCCGTTCCTCCGGCCGGGCGGCAGGCGGCGGGCGGCAGCGAACCTCCGCTGCAATAACGCATTGCTTGCCAGCCGTGCTATACCAGCCAGCCCCAACATAGATTTGCAAAAATGCATTACCAATGCAATTATGCAGTACAACATCCTTACCGCGGGAGCCGTTCCTTGCTGCTGCGCAGCTGCCAAACCGCCGTTTTTCAACGGGTGCGTCCTATGCGGGTCGCTTTTTAATTTTCTGGCATGTTATTTGCTGTAGTTAACGGGGAGCTAAATAAACAAGCTTAAATAGCTTAAATAATAAGGAGGTCGGCAAGATGAATTTTGAACTTACCGAAGAGCTTCAGGATATCAAGAAGGTGGCGCGCGACTTTGCGCAAAAGGAAATCGCCCCCACCGTGGACGAGGACGACAAAGCGCACAGGTTCCGCCGCGACCTGGTCAAGAAGATGGGCGAGCTGGGATTCTTTGGCTGCGTCATCCCCGAAGAATACGGCGGCAACGAAATGGGCTTTTTAGCCATCACCCTCATTGCCGAGGAAATCGCCAGGGTGCACAGTTCCATGCGCCTGCCCTTCAACATGAACGCCCTGGGACCGGCCCTCACTATCCTGAAATACGGCAGCGAGGAGCTCAAGCAAAAGTACATCCCTCCCTTGGTGGAAGCGGATATCCTGGGCTGCTTCGCCATCACCGAACCCAACGCCGGTTCCGACGTGGCCAGCATGAAGACCAAGGCTATCTGGGACGGCGAGAAATACGTGCTTAACGGCAGCAAGATGTGGATATCCAATGCACCCGTGGCCGATATAGCGCTGGTTTACGCCTACACCAACCCGGACGTGCGGGTCAAGGGCATGTCCGCCTTTATCGTGGACATGAAATCGCCCGGCATCAGCGTGGAGCCCATCACCGAGAAGCTGGGCACCTGGGCCGCCCCCGTCGGCGTGGTTACTTTTGAAAATACCCCCGTGCCCAAGGAAAACCTGCTGGGCCAGGAAGGCGAAGGCTTTAAGATCTGCATGCAGCAGCTGGACAACACCCGCCTCGGCTGTGCCGCCGGCGCCCTGGGCGTGGCCCAGGCCTGCATCGACGCCGTGCTCAGCTATGCCAACGAGCGGGAGCAGTTCGGCCAGCCCATCGGCAAGTTTCAGATGAACCAGGACATGATCGCCCAAATGATCGTGGAAACCGAAGCCGCCCGCCTGCTGGTTTACCGCGCCGCCACGCTGAAGGACAAGGGCGTGCCCTGCACGCTGGAAACTTCCATGGGCAAGTATGCCGCGGCGGAAGCGGCCAACAAGTGCGCCGACTATGCCATGAAGATTTTCGGTTCATATGGCTATTCCGAAGAATACCCGGTGGCCAGGTACTTCCGCGATGCCAAGTCTTACCAAATCGTAGAAGGTACCAGCAACATCCAGAAGATGATCATTGCCAACGACGCCCTCGGGTACCGCAAGGCCAACCGGGGATAACGGCAGGCGTAAAAACCTTGCAGGGAGGCATTGTTAATGAGCAAAAAATACGATGAGTTTAAACGCAGAAAGGAAAAAATCCTGCAGATGGGCGGCGAGAAGGCCGTAGCCAAGCACAAGCAAAGCGGCAAGCTCACCGCCCGGGAAAGAATAGAGTACTTCTTTGATCCCGGTACTTTTACCGAAATCGGCACTTTTGTCAAGCACCGCACCACTGCCTTCGGTATGGATAAAAGGGAAGTTCCGGCGGAAGGCGTGGTGGTGGGCTACGGCAAGGTAAACGGGCGGATGGTCATGGTGGCCGCCGAGGACTATACTTCCATGGCCGGTACCTTCGGCGAGTACCACGGCAAAAAATTCGCCCAGGCCATCGACATGGCCAAGGAAATGGGTATCCCCTTCGTGGGTATCAACGACTCCGGCGGGGCCAGGCTGCAGGAAGGTATGGACACCCTGGAGGCTTACGCCTGGCTGTTTCGCTCCCAGAACTTGGCTTCGGGCATCATACCGCAGATTGCGCTGCTGCTGGGCCCCTGTCTGGGCGGCCAGGCCTACCACCCGGTGATGCAGGACTTCGTGATCCAGTGCCGCAAGCACGGCTTCATGGGCATTGCCGGCCCGGCTTTTGTTAAGACCCAGCTGGGCATCGACATCGACCTGCAAACTCTGTGCGGGGTACAGGCGCACGCCGTCAAGTCGGGCTGCACCCACGTCGTGGGGGAGGACGATCAGGACTGCCTGGATAAGGCCAAGGAACTGCTGTCCTTTCTGCCCCAGAACAACAGGGAAAAACCAGCCCGGGTGGACACCGGCGACGAGGCCATGCGTTTGGTCCCCGAACTAGACGGCATGATCCCGGAAGAAACCATGGTTCCTTACGACATGCACGAAGTTATTTACAAGCTGGTGGATAACGGCTACTTTTACGAGATTATGCCCGACTTCGCGAAGAACGTTATCATCGGCTTTGCGCGCTTCAACGGCCGCAGCACCGGCATCGTGGCCAGCCAGCCCAACTGGATCGGCGGTGTGATCGACTGCGATGCCGCCGACAAGGTGGCCAGGTTCGTCAGGTTCTGCGACCTGTTCAACATTCCGCTGGTCAACCTGCACGATACCCCGGCTTACATGATCGGGCCCCAGGAGGAGTGGAAGGGCATCCTGCGGCACGGCGCTAAAATGCTGTACGCTTACATCGATGCCACGGTGCCCAAAATCACCGTCATCATGCGCAAGTCCTTTGCCGGTGCCTACCTGGGCATGTGCTGCAAGGACACCGGCGCCGACATAGTATTTGCCTGGCCCGAGGCCACCATCACCATCGTAGGCGCTGAGACCGCGGCCAGCGTTATCTTCGCCAAGGAGATCAAAAACGCGGAAAATCCGCAGGAAGTGCGGGCCAAGCGCATCCAGGAATACCGCGACCTGTACGAAAACCCGTACCACGCGGCGGAGCGCGGGTATGTGGACGATATCAT
>CAJYBN010000045.1 GCA_913064925.1 uncultured Peptococcaceae bacterium | reverse complement strand
GCCCGGTGAGCAATAAGTACAGCCGGTCGCCCAGCAGGATGAACGTAACGGCGGTAAGCACCATAACGGCCAACCCAGAAACCAGCAGAGCTCTTCTAAGCTCGCCGAGATGAGCCTGTAACGGCATTTTTCTTTCTTCCACGGTTACCGCCCCTTTTGCGCCAAGCGCCGGTACCAGAGCTGGTGCCGGCGGCGCACGTAATCCAGGTCCACTTTACCGGTAAACATGCCCGGCAGCAAGTAGCGGTTTTCTTTGAACAAAAATGCCGCCAGGTGAGCAGCTATACCCAGCATGAGCAGCACCATGGCCGCGTTGTGCAGGGCGGTGACCCAGAATATAATATCAGCGCCAAGGTCGACCCCGGGCAGGTTCTTAAGCACCTTGACCAGGCCGGTAACTATGAGCAGCAGCAGGCTGAACCCGATAAATGCATAGGCCAGGCGCTGCTCGGCCAGGTACTTGTCGTTTTCCGGCTCCTCGCCCTGCCCCAGCATGGCCATGATGATGCGCACCGACTGCCGCACGTCGCCCCGCCGGGGTAAAATGCCGCGATCCCTCCGCAGGCCGTGGTACACCAGGTGGTAAGTGACAGCCAGGATCAACAGCACCGCCGCCCAGTAATGGATGGCCAGGGTTACGGAAAAATCCGACGTCCAGGCCAGCCCGGGCAGCCGGTCCAGCATGTAGCGCCTGTACACGGGCAGCTGGCCGATACCGCTGAAAATTAACAGAAAGGTGGATACGGCCACCGTCCAGTGCACAACGCGAACGGAAAAACCATGGCGCTTGACTTTTTTTTCACCGGCCAGTATTTTGTCGGCCACAGCTACTCATCTCCCTTCATAGTTCTGTACGCCGCCACACCGGCAGCCACCGCGCCAGCCACAGGGGCCACCGCCATGCCCAGGGCCAGGCCGTTGACGCTGTCCAGGTAATTGCCCACCCCCACGGGCATGCCGGGAAAACCGGGCGCAGACGGGTTGGCTTGGGCCGCCTTTTGCTGCATTAACGCAGCATGAATTTTTTCAAAGGGAACGGGAGAAACGTAAAAGGTGGAAGTGCCGCCGTTTTCCCGCTCACCGTAAATATAGCCGCCCACTTGGCCCGCCCGCTCGCGCGCCAGCGCGCGCATCCGTTCCTTGGAGCCGATCAAAAGAGCCTGCCGGGGACAAGCCTCCACGCAGGCCGGCGGCCGCCCGGCCTTCAACCTGTCGTAACAGAGATTGCACTTGTACATCACCCCGCCCCCAGCAAACCGGGGAGCTATCTTCAGGTACAACCCCACGCCGGCCTGACGGGCCGGTATCCCCCAGGGGCATACCTGGCGGCACTTGGCCCCGCCCAGGCACAAATCGGGATCGATGACCACCGGTCCCTCGGGCGTTTTGCGCTGGGCGCTGAAGGGACACAGGTTGGCGCACGGCGGATTGTCGCAGTGCATACAGCGCCGGGGTATGGCCAGCCGGTAGAGCTTGCCACCGTGTTCAACCTCCACCTTTTGCACGAAGGTCCAGTTGTAAGGGGTAAGCCTGGTAATAAGATCCCGCTTATCGGACCAGTCTTCTTTTTTCTTTTGCGGCCAGTAATTACCTATATCATCCACAGGCCGGGGAAAACGCCGCTGGTTTTCCTCCCGGCACGCTCTGACGCAGGCCGGCACGCCGGCCAAGCGGCACCCGTCGCACCTGGTAAGGTCGATTACCGTGCCCACCGGCGCCCGCCCGGCGGCTCCGGCTTGCTTGCCCAAGCCGGAAAGTACCAGCCCGCCAGCCAAACCGGCGGCGAAAGCGCGCTGGAAAAACTCCCGCCTGGTAAAACCGGGCATTTTTTGCTTCCCTCCCTAACTATATTGTTTATTTATAATATATTAATTTAACGATTTAGTCAATATAAAAATAAACTTACATAATATGTATCCTGCGCGCCAAGCCTCCTTGGAGTTCCGCCGAACGAAACGCTGCAAATCACGTAATAAAGCCGGCTGCCGGCAGGCAATCGGCCGAAAGTATTGATAAACTTAGCAGGCGCTTCCGTTTCCCAGAGCGAACGACATATAGAGCACCGGATAACAACTCTTGGCGCAGCAAAGAAGCAAAGCCGGGAGGCGCGCGCAAGACGCGCGCGCCAGCCTGAACCGAAACAGGATGTAAGCCCGCGGCGGCCCGGTTTCGCCCGGAGCGAGCCTTAGAGTTGTCCGGCGCGTAATTTGGAGTAAGCGAAGGTAACGGAAGCGCCCTTTGCCAGCAATCTGAGCCGGCTGCCGCACCGGCAGCCGGCCCGCTGGGCCGCTTTCTAGCGCACGTAAGGCGAGTATCCCAGGGAATTGAGTACCCGGCGCAGATAAGCGGGGCTGACCACAGAGGGATCGTAAGCCACGCTCACCAGGCCCTCATCCAGCGCTACCGAAACTTCCCTGACGCCGTCAACCTGCAACAAATTGTGCTCTATTTCCCTGGCGCCGCCCGCGCCGCGCAAGCCGCCCACTCGTATGGCCCGGTGGGCGATATCCCGGTCGGCTACCAAACAATGCACCTCCATGTTTTGCTCATTATCATGTCCCGAATTTCCATTTCAATACTTCCCCTGCTTTGAGCGGCCGGTTGCCGGTACCCCTGGTTTCCCGCGTTACTGCGGCCTCGCGCCCGCCGGGCGCCGCGCCGCCCTTTTTGTCGAGGTTGATTTCCCGCTGTACCGGCCTGCTCCCGGCTGTTCCAGCAGCTTGCCCGGTCCCGCGGTCCTGGCACTGCTGCTGCCCGCCGGCACCCATTAAAGCACCCAGAAGCCCCATCAGTGCAGAAAGATCCGGCTGGCCGCCCTTACCTCTTCCTCCACCCAGCAGGCTCAGCAGCACCGCCGGGTTAAAGGGAGCTGCCGCACCGGAACCGCCCCTGCTCATGCCCGCAGCGGCAAGCATGGCCAGCAGCGGTCCCATCAGCGCCTCCATGCCGCCGCCCATTCTCGAACCGGCGGCTTCGCCGGCCTCGCCGCGGTTCAATGTGCTTACCAGGCCCATTAAATTGACCAAAGTGAGCATGATTAACACGCCGTCGTGATCCACGCCTAATTTTTCCTGGTATTCCATCAACCGCACCAGCACCTGTTCTACTTTTCCTTCGCTGCCCTCCAAATAGGAACAACCTCCTTTTAAAGATGGTTTGCCATAATGTAACAGTTTACCGGGCAAACACATAGGATATTGCAGAGGCGTTTCACAAGCTCTCTTGCAGTAAAAAAAGGAGGGATTTTATTGAAACGAGCGACCCTCTATCGCTCCAACCCCTTGGTTGCTTTTCTGTTTCTGGCTTTGCTTTTCTCCGGGTGGCGGTGGATTTACCTTGAAATATGCCGTTTAACCGGGCCGGCGCCGCAAACACTGCCGACGCAACCGGTACAGGACAGCAACACCCTACCGCCGGGCGACGTTGAGGAAAAAGAACCGCTCGAGGCCGGCAATGCAGCTGAGCAGCCGGCAAAGGAACAACAGCTGCCTGCACCGAGCGGGCAGGAGGTAACCATTGAAACCGAAACCGGCAATATCTCTCTCCCGTCGGTATTACCCGCTGAGCTGCCGCAAGCCTAACAGGAATAGCCCGGACTGGACGGCAGCATCTTTTTGTCAAGGGCCTTCCGCCTGCTGCTTACCTTTGGGCCCACCAAACATGCCCACAAAGGGCGGCGCTTCCAGCGGCTTAGTGCCCTGGCGAGCGCCTTCCCTGCGCCCCCCGCCCGCCAACCTTTGTTCTAGCAGATCAATAATGCCCATTAAATTAACCAGACTGAGCAGCACCAAGAACCTGTCATGGTCCAGGTCGAACTTTTTCTTCACTTCCAATAGTTCCGCCAACGTTTTCTCCAATTCTTTTTCGCCACCGGGCATCGCACCATCCCACCGCCCTTAAATGAGCCCCGGTACGGAAGGAATGTTTATGCCGCCGGTTATACGGGAAAGCTCATCCCGTACCATTTGTTTGGACTCCCGCATAGCCTCGTTAAAAGCTTCCGCGGTCAACCGCGCCAGTTCCGCCGGGTTACCGGCCATTTCCGGTTTAAAATGTATTTGCACCACTTCCTGGTTACCGTTCATAACCAGCTCCACTGCGCCCCGCCCGGCACTTACTTTTACCGTCATTTGCCGCAACTGTTTCTGCAGCTGTTGAATCATTTCCAACATGTTGCTCATATCCATCATCAGGTTGCCTACCTCCCCGTGAAAATGTCATGACGTTAATTAAATATATGCCGACGGTGGAGGAAAAGTTATGCCGCTTTTTACCAGACACCGGTCGCAAAAAAAAACTGTTTTTAAGGAAAAACAGTCAAACCTCGCAAACAACGCATCTTACCGGATGCACATCAACTCGACGTCATCAAGCAGCACCTGGCTGGCATTGGCTTCCACGGGCAAGAAGTTAAAACGAACCAGCGCATTGGCGGCGTTGGCTGGCGCCGTAGAATTCACACAAAAGCGTCCCCAGCTGCCGTTGGGAATTTGTGTGGCACTGAAGGTTTGCGCGTCGCGTCCCACTTCCACACCCATGGCATCATAGTAGACAATAGCAGCCTCCAGGGTAAAGGAGCCGATGGCGGGTGCCGGCGGCGTAACTTCATTGGCGTAGAAGCAAAGCTGGTAGTAATTGCCGCCCCTAATACCGCGTCTGACGCTCTGGAACACCGAGGCGCTCTCCCCAGGTACTTCTCCTAACCCCACCGAGAACGATCCGCTCCGCGCGTTGTTAGACTGGAATATGTTGCTGGCGCCCCAGAAAATTAACGTGCCGTTGCCGTTTTCATCGGTCCAGGCTTCGAAGCTGGGGTCCTGAATAAGATTACCGGGGGGACATATTACGGGCATCGGGCAGGCCTGAACGTAAATTTGCCGGTCCTCTACCACTTTATACCTTACGATAACCCTACCGGTTTGGTGCAAACGGCCGGCGTTGACCAGATCCCAGTCGATGTCGGCTTCGGAGCTGAGCACCTGGGCATAAACCTCGTCCTTGTTAATCACCGGAACAGGATCGACGACATCTACGGTCTTGGCGAATGAAATGTCCTCGGCAAAGTGCCGCACGTTATCGTTCTTGTCAACGTAAAAAATCTGCTTATGCAGCGTTCCGGAAATTTCCACCTTTTTCAGGACGTCGACCATGTTGCCGGGCTGCCAGCCGTAAACGTCCCAGTTGTTGGTTTCCATGAAGTCCGCCCAGCGGCTGGCAGGCTGCTCCGAAAAAACCGGCTTGACCTGCAGGCCCATGATACTGACGTTGATATGATCAACCTTGCGCACCAGTTCCGGCATCACGGTGATATTGTCCACCATTACCTGCGCTTCTTCTTCTACCAGCACTACCGGAACTTTTACCTTCACGCATAAAACTTCTGCGGGTTCCGTGAAAAAATACTCGTGGAACGGCATGCTTATACCTCCTTAATTTGTTGGTTAACCTTTGGCTCCGCAGGGGATTTTGATAACCTGCCCCACTTGCAGATTCTGGGGATTGATACCGGGATTCAGCTCCAGTATCCTAGCTACGGTGGTACTATACCGCTGCGCCAGTTCAAACAAAGTGTCGCCGGATTTGATGGTATAATCGATGATCTCGCCCACGGGGCACTCTTCCTCCACCGCGCTTACCAGGGATACGACCACTTCGCGCCGCAGCGTGTCCGTCACCCAAACCTGTACTTTGATCACGGCTTCGATATGCACGTCGCAGGCCTGGGGTTCGACGTCGATGTATTCCACCACGGGCCTGACGTCGACATCCATGTCTTTTGTAGCCCCACGGATTTCAACGAATGTCCGGAAATTGAGCCGCTGGTGCATGGCGTGCACGGCCTGATCGGGCTTGTCGGAAACGTATACTATCTTGACGCTCACAAAACCGCGGGTAATCACCTTGTTGTTTATCACCTTGGTTTCCGCAACCTCGGTATCATCTATGGTAACGTTAATTATTTTAACCGGGCACGGCTTTTGCTGGGGTGTTTCAAAGGTTTCCCGAACAACCACCTGCGAGGTGGCCTCACCGATGAGCTGTTCGATGTTCAACTCCACGGTTTTGACCGTTGCTCCGGCCACTGCTGTTACGACCCTGACCTCCCTGGGTTCGGTTACCCTTACGTCCAGCTTGATGACGCAGTCAGCAGTAAAAACCGGGTCACCCTTGATATCCACCTGGCAGTTTTCCACGAAAGCGTCCGCCGCCACGTCCATGTCAGGCCGGGCGCCCGCCACTTCCACAAAGTCCGTGAACGGCACGGTGTGGTGCATGCTGTGCACCGATTGCTCCGGCACCGCCCCCACGTAGGTAATCTGCAGGGTCAACTCGCCGTCCACAATTACTTTGTTGGCTACGATGCGCGTGTTGGTTACAGTAGCTGTAGCATCAACGTCCAAAATTTTTTCCGGTTCCGGTTTTTCCGGCGGGTTGTCGAACTCGTCGCTGACAATCAACTGTTTTACTTCCCGGCCCACCACCTCGTTAATGGTAAGGGTATCGTATTGCGCTTCCATACCGTCGGGCACCTGGGTGAGCACTTCCACTTCCTGCACTTCAAAAACTTTGGCCGTTACTTCCAGCACCGCGATGACTTCAAACTTGCGCGGATCCCTTGGGCTGCGCGTGACTTTAATGTCTTCAATTTTGACATTCGCCTTGATGTCCATGCCCGGCAGCGCGCCCGGCAGGTCGACATAGGTGGTGAAAGGAATTTGCCCGTGCATGTGGTGCACCGACTGGTCCGGCTCAAAGGCCACATAAATCATCTGCAGGGTCACCGTACCCTCCACCACGGCTTTATCCGGCAAGAGATCGGTCTGCTTGATGCTGGCCGTCCCTTCCGTAGAGATAACTTGGTCCACATCGGGCTTGGGCCCGGGTACCGTGATTTCCCCGCGTGCCACGACTTGCTGCGTGTTTTCGCTAACGACCTGCCTGACGGTAATCTTTTCCGTATCCGGTGTCATGGCAGCAACCATGTATTTTCCTCCTTTCAATGGACTTCTATAATAGTATATGAGTGACTGTCTAAAATGTGCAGGACGGGTGCTTCTCCCCGTAAAAGGAAAAAAAGAAGAAGAACAATAATGTTCTTCCAAAACAGAGCGGTTATTTAGATAGTTTACGGCCGAATAAACATTTGGACAAACATTTTTCCGTAAGGCCCGCCGTCCACGATGCCGATGCCCACCTGGGTAAAATGCTCGTTAAGTATGTTGCGCCGGTGGCCCGTCGAATTCATCAGGCTGGTATGAGCTACTTCCACCGAGGGCGCGCCGGCCAGGTTTTCCCCCGCCCAGCTGTAACGGATACCGAACTGCCGCATCATGTCAAAGGGGGACCCGTAGGTGGGCGAAGTATGGCTGAAGTAATTGTTTTGTATCATATCCCGCGCTTTGAGCCTGGCCAGCTGCACCAGTGCGGGATTTGCCTGCAGGGGGTTTGTCCCGCGGCGCAACCGCTCGCGGTTGACCAGGTCCAGCATTTGCTTTTCTTCCGCCGTCATGCTGCCGGCTGTAGGCCCGGGCTGCGGGCTGGGTTGCGGCTGCGGCGACGGTTCCGGTTGGGGTTCCGGCGCGGGCCGATGGGGTGCAGCTTTACCGTCACCCGTAAACATCTGCACAAAATACTTGTAGCGGCCCTTTTCCACCACGCCAATGCCCAGCCGGTCGAAATCAGCGTTCAATATATTGGCGCGGTGACCCCGGGAATCCATTAACGCGGTGTGGGCACTGGCCGCCGTCGGCGCCATGGCCAGGTTCTCCCCGGCGTAAACGTACCTGATCCCTGCCTTGCGCATCATGTCAAAAGGAGACCCGTAAGTGGGGGAGGTGTGGCCAAAGTAATTGTTTTCTACCATGTCTCCGGCCTTGAGGCGGGCCAGCCGCGCCAGTGCAGCGTCGAACTGCAAGGCCGGCAGCCCCCGCTGCACCCTTTCGCGGTTCACCAGGTTGAACATTTCCCGTTCGTCCGCCGTCATGTCCCCGCTGCCGGGAGCGGGCGCGGGTTCCGAAGCGCCATCACGTCCGGGCCTGTCGCTGCCGGTACTGCCGCTCCTTTGACCGCCGACACCTTCATTTGGCCCATCTTCCTTCGGTACAGACCCTTTCACCAGCCATTCCACCACATAAAGGTAGCCGTGCACCGGCACTACCGCCACGCCTACTTGGTCGAAAGCGGGGTCGAGGATGCGGTTCCTGGTAACGAAATTCTTCATAAAATAAACGTGGGCCGATTCCACCGTTCCAGCCCGGGCCAGGTTTTCCCCAGTTTCCCGGTAATGCACCTTAGCTTTGCGCAGCATGTCCTCCATGCTGCCGTAAACCAGTGAGTAATGTGCCAGGTAGCCCTTGTCGGCCATATCTTCGGCCTTCAGCCGCGCCAAAACAGTGAGCAATTTGTCCACCTGCAGCGGGGCTAGACCGGCTCTAATCCTTTCCTTGTTAATTAATTGCACGAGCTTTGTCTCGTCTTCCGTCAAGCCCGGCTCGCGCGCGCCGCCCACGGCTACGGGAACGCCCAGAACCGCGTCGGCCCGGGAAACCGAAGCGGCATAGGCGCCGCCTATCGCGCCACCGTCCCCCGCCGTCCCCGGCCAGGCCGCCACCAGGGCCAAACAAGCCAGCGCCGCACCCGCGAGGAAAATCCACATCAGCTGTCTTTTACCTACCGGCATTTTTTTATGCACGCTCCTTTCCCCCAACGGTCCCCCGGCGCCGGTTGTGCGGTTCCATACTTGCGGCGTAGCGGGGGATGCCTGTCCAAGTTTTAGTCACTTGAGTTTAATGGTACCAAAATAGAAGAAGATTAACAAAGCGTGCAAATTAAGGCCGGCAACCATAAAATATGTTATTTGTGCATTTTTTGGATAACCAGCTATATTAACGCCAAATCGCGCCGCGATGGGATATATAACCATTTAGAAAGCCAAAGATGCCTCGGGGTAAGGCATCTTTAATTAACCGGGAGAATAAAGCACCGCCCCCACTCCCTCGGTTAAAGCCAGGCAAGCGAGGTTTCCGTCCGGCTCGTCAAAAAAACAGGTCAGAATAAATATATTTCCCGTCAAACCCCGCTTGAACCTTTGCAACATGATTTCATCCAGGTTGCTGAGAGTTTCCAGGGCCAGACCCGGGCCCCTGACCACCAGCGTAAAACGCCCGTCCGCCTGCTTCAGGAACCGGATGCTGCAGCGATGGCTGCCTTTTTTGCCCCGGGCCAGCTTATCTATCAAACCGAGGTAACTTGCTGCCACTTTCATGGCGTCCTCCTTGCTGGGCAGGCGCGGTCCGATGGCCGGTATATCGTTTAGGAAAGTCAGGGCTACATCGTCCGTGCGGTAAACCTCCACGTCTTCAAACCTCCCCCGGCAAGGCGAGCAAGGACATTATAGCTCAACTTCCAGCGCTTCCAATACATTGTGTATACGGTTAAATATACAGTGCGAATCAGAGCCGGCAAACAGGAGCCCCACAGCCCTGTTCTCTTCATCCAGAATAAGCGACCCGCTGTCGCCCGGCTTGCTCAACAAGTCCGCCACTACCTGGTCGCTGAACCAACCCTTTTCCTCTTCAGAAAGATCCACCTGCAAAGTCACGCTGAGAGCGGTAACTTCCCCGGACGTGACGCCGCTGGTGCGGCCGCTTTTCTGCACCAGCATTCCTTCCTTGGCTTCCCCCAGGCCGTTAACTTGCCCCAGTTCGATAATTTCCTCGCCGATAAGGTCGGGGCGCAGCGGCCGAGCCACGGCGCAATCTACCACGTTAAACCCTCTACTGTACTTGTAAAACCGCATCTGGTAGCCCGGGCGCAATACCCGCAGCAGCCGGTTGCCGGCAGCGGCAACCTTATTGGCCACCTGGCAGTCGGCCTGTTGGGATTCCCTCAGCAAGGGTACGAACCGCAGCAGCTCGGCAATGCGGTCATCCTGCGTTCCCCCGTCGTAGGGGCCGGGTTGCGTCATCACGTTGACACGGGCCGGAGATTGTACACCACAATCAAGCCGGTGCTGCCCAGCGCCTCTGCTGCCAGCCCCTCCCGGTTAAGCCCGCTTTTTTCCGCCGCCGCGGCGCTGATTTGCTCCCCTTTTTCCAGCACCACGATCTTATGCACAAACTTTTCTAGAAATTCCCTGTCGATATCTTCCGCCGCCAACATGCCGGGGTGCAAACCGTTGATTACCCGCATCACCTCTTTCCTTTCCCGGCAGCCGGCCAGCTCCAGCGCCAGCTTATCCCTTTGCGCAGATAACCAGCCGGCTTCCCTTTCCAGCTTGGCGCGCGTTTCCAAAAACAGTTCCTGTGAGATGACGCCCTGCAGCCTGTCCAGGTAAGCCATCCTGAGCTGCCGCCTCCTGGCGTCGATTTCTTCCTGCAGCCTGCTTATTTGCCGCTCCGTTTCGTCGGAGAACGAGGCGGTTTGCGCGTACAGTTCCGCCAGCCGGCTCCGGTAGGCCGTGCCCGCCGCCAGCCGCCGCACGTCCCGCAGTATATAGCGCACCAAGTCCTCCTCCGCCACCCGGTGGCTGCTGCAGCCGGCACGGCCGAACCTGTTGTACCTGCCGCAAACGTAAGCCGCAGCCCGGTTTTTCTTCTTGCGAAACACGTGGCCGCTGCCGCAGCCCGCGCAGAGGAGGAAACCGCTGAACAGGTGGAGGGGCGCTGCTTTGCTTTTTTTTCTCCCCTCTCCCGCCAGCCAGCGCTTGCGGCGCACCCGCTGGGCCAGTTCAAAGGTTTCCCTGCTGACGATGGCCTCATGCGCGCCGGGCACGATGATCCACTGGTCCGCCGGCACCCGCCGGGTTTTCCGGGACTTGAAGGATATTTTCTCGGTCACCCCCTGCACGGCGTCCCCGCAGTAAACCCGGTTGGTAATGATACGCCGCACTTGCTGCTCATCCCAGCGGTCGGATTGGGGCGCCCGGGCGTACCCCTTGACTTGGCTGGGAGTAGGTACACCCCGGCACTGCAGGTACTCCGCCAGGGCGCGGTACCCCCAACCCTCGATATAAAGCTGAAAAATTTCCTGTATAACGTGCCTGTATCGCTCATCTACTTCCAGCTTGTTTTTACGTCCAGCCGATTTTTTGTACCCGAAGGGCGGCCGGCCCAGGTATTCGCCGCGGCGCATTTTATTTTTCAAGTGGACGCGCACTTTCCTGGAAATATCCCTGGCGTAGTATTCATTGACCCAGGTTCTTATGCCGATGGTGTCGTCATCGTCCCGGAAACTGTCGTAGTTGTCCCCCAGGGATATCAACCGCACGTTCTTTTCCCGCAGGAAATCAAGGAAGGTCAATGTTTCGCCGTTGTTACGCCCCAGCCGGGAAAGATCCTTGACCAGTACCGTAGCCACAAGGCCCTGGTTGATGTCCTCCACCATTTGCAGTAAACCCGGCCGGTCGAAATAAGTGCCCGAAACGTCGCTGTCCACGTAAAACTTGCAGTCCCCCAGCCGGTTTTCCCCGGCAAAGGCCGCCAGCAAGCGGCATTGCGTTTCCAGGCTTTCATCGCGCTCGCCGTTTTCGTTCACGCTGAGCCGGGCATACACGGCCACGACGCCCGGCCCGCGGCCGGCGCCGCCGGCATGGTCAATATCCACCGGCGGCCTCCCCGGATGTCCGGCTGTACTCCCGGCCTGTTCCGCCTGCGCGTGCCGCCGTGACGCTCGTCATGTTTTTTAATTTCCTGTACAGGAGAAAAACCAGCATCTCAGTTATTTGCCGGTCTCCGGCCAGCACCGAAACGCCGTCCCGGTTCTTCACCACCCGCACCGGGCGCTGCACTGGTACCACCTCCTCATTAAAAAACATATGCCCGGCAGGGAAGGCAAATAATTGAAGTTTATAAAATAAATAATTTTTGTGTGCAGGAATTTTTTGCTTTATTGGTCGAATGATAGAATAGTAAAATAAGTATACAATAAAAGTTGGGGAGGTTTTTACTTTGCGAGCTGAAATCAGGCAGCGAGTAGAACGGTTATTGGCCGAGTACCCCGTTTGGCCGCGCCGTACTATCGCCGACCACTTCGATCTCGCCGCAAAACGTTACGCGGACCGCCCTTTTATTTTAACTGAAAATAGGGAATATTCGTACGGCGAAGTACAGCAACTGGCGGAACGGCTGGCCGGTGGGCTGCTCAAATTGGGAGTCAAGCCCCGCGAGCACGTGGCTCTGCTCATGGGTAATTACCCGGAATTTATTATCATATTGATAGCGCTGGCAAAAATAGGGGCGGTATGCGTGCCCATCAATACCATGCTCAGGGAACAGGAGCTGGAATTTCTGCTGCGCGACTCCGACTCAGTCGTGCTCATCGTCAACGACCGGTTGGGCAAGACCGATTTTATAGATATCCTGTCCCGGGTGCTGCCGGGCTTCGGCGAGCAAAAATTAAAGGAAGGCCGGCCCTTCGATGGTTTTCCCCATCTGCGCCACGTGGTGGTGTTTTCGCCTGAGGGACGTGAGTACCCCGGTACCCTTTCGCTGCCCACTCTATACGAAATGGGCGACGGCTTTCCCGCCGCCGAAAGGCAGCGCGTACAGAGGGCCACGGCCTACCCGGACGAAACCTGTTACATTATGTATACCTCGGGTACCACGGCCATGCCCAAGGGCGCCTTGCTAACCCACGATATGCTGCTGCGGGGCACTTACGCCAGCTGCCTGGCCCGAGCGCACCAGGAAGGACGGCGCATTTATTTCCCCCTGCCCCTGTACCACATCTTTGCCATTGAACAGGGATTCCTGGCAGTGACATTTGTGGGCGGCGCCATTATTCCCCACCTGCAGTTTACCCCCCAAAGCGCGCTGTCCCTCATCCAGCAGCACCGCGCCCACGACATCCTCTGCGTTCCGTCAATTATGCTGGCCATTTTGAATTGCCCGGAACTGTCCAATTACGACCTATCTTCCCTGTCTGCCGTTCTTTGCGCCGCTGCCCCCGCCCCGCTTCCCCTGTGGCAAAGGGCCAAGGAAGAGCTGGGCCTCACGGAGCTGGGCACGGGCTACGGTATGACGGAAGTGGCCGGGGCCAGCGCTTTGACTTGGCCCGGGGACGACCTGGAAATACTTACCACCAGGGTTGGGAGGCTAATGTACGGCGGCGCCAGCGGCCTGCCGGAATTCGGGGGGCGCAACATAGAGTATAAAACAGTAGACCCCTTTACGGGGCGAGACCTGCCGCCCGGCACGGAGGGCGAACTGGTCTGCCGCGGCAACATTGTTACCAGGGGCTATTACAAGCGACCGAAGGAAAACAGCGAGCTCATCGATAAGGACGGCTGGCTGCGGACGGGCGACCTGGGCATCGTGCACCCCGACGGGCTTATCCAGCTCACCGGGCGCAGCAAGGAAATGTACAAGACGTCCGGGGAAAACGTGGTACCTAAGGAAATCGAAGAATACATCAGCACCCATCCCAAAGTCAACCAGGTGCACGTGGTGGGCATACCGCACAAGGTGATGGGTGACGTGGGAGCGGCTTTTATCGAACTAAAGCCCGGGGAAACGTGCGACCGCAAAGAAATCATCGATTTCTGCAGGAAGGGCCTGGCCAAATTTAAGGTGCCGCGTTACGTATTTTTTGTTTCGGCCGAGGAACTGCCCTTTACTTCGACGGGCAAGGTACAGAAATTCAAACTGGTGGAAGAAGCTCAGCGCCGGGTCCAGCGGGGTGATTAACTGTGTTCTCCGGTCAAGACAAACCCAGCCGCGTGCAAGTGGTTATAACCGGCATGGGGCTTGTTACGCCCGTGGGTAATTCGGTGGCCGCATTCTGTGGAACCCCAAAAAATACCTTGCACCCCAAGCTGGCCCGGCGCGGCTGTTTTGTTACTTCAGGCACGTGCCCACCGCGTGCCTGACGGCGGCCACAAACTTGTCAAAAACCACACTGGTCCGTTCCCGTCGCGGGTATTCAGGAAACATTAACCGGCGCAGGCCCCTGGTAACCTCCAGCTGAACGCCCTTCCCCGACCGGTTTTTGTTGCATATGTTGGCCGGGTCGGTCCCAGCGTACCTGGAATGCTCCGCCACGGCAAACCCGCCGGCAACCAGGGCCTGCCGCAGACCCTCCTTTAAGGCGCTGTCCCGCCCGCCGACATACACCCGGCAGCTGCTTTCCCGGCAGCCGTGCACCGTAACCGTGCAGAGGGAAGAGGCGGCCATGCGCAGGGCCCTGGGCTCGTCGAAACGGGTGCTGGTGATGTGCAAGTCTGCAAAGTTACCTTCCTGCTTGGTGCCGCAAAAACTGTAAAAACCCCACTCTTTACCCGCAATGGCCCGCGCCAGCTCGGTAGTTCCCGGCTCGATTTCACCCCCGTGCGGCGCCATGATCAGCACCGGGGCGCCTTCATTGGCAAACACGATCCGGTAGTCGCGGCCTTCCTTTTCCTTCCGGCTGAGATCGTGAAAGGAGCCGTACCTGTCTCTCATGTCCTGTCCCCTTAAAGCTTGGCTTCCACCGCGGCCACCTTGCCGCGCATGCTTAAGGGCTTGTCCCGCCGATCGTCGATGCGGATGGTAGTGCTTACCCTGCCCGCCCCCGCGGCAAAGGGCGCCTCGTGCATCTTGCGCACCAGAGACAGCACGTGGTCCAGTTCCCCTTCAATAACGGTGCCCATGGAAGTCAACTCGTATTTAACGCCCTCTGCCTGCTGCAGGACCTGCAGGCATCTCGCTACGTAATCGCTCAGGCTAGTGGAAGATGTACCGATGGGGATGATGCTGACTTCTACTACCGCCATTTTTTCACCTCCGGTTAATTTTTGCCCTTTTCCACCATTATAGCACACGGGCGCACCCGCCCGTTTACAATGCAGTGTCGCAACCGCCGGGTTGCAATATGGGATCACCGATCTGGGCCCTGCCGTCGTTGCCGCTGGTGCCGTGGGCCAGGATGTGGTTGTTGGACAATATCAGCTTTTCCCCTGTTTTCTTATCCCTGACCACGGTGCCGAAAGTGCCGGCGCTGATCTTGTAGTGCCCGATGCTGCTGCCCGGCAGCGCCGGGCGCATCCTCTCCGACCTGCTTCCCAGCAACCGGACCCGCCCGATTTCTATCACGTCGGTTTCCACGCCGTGAACCTTCTCCGGAACCCGCTGGCTGCGGCTGAGTTTGCCGGCCGGCACCTTTTTCTCTACGAAAACAATGACGGCCGGCTTGTCGGTACGGGTCATACCCACCCGCTTATAACCCACACCTACGCCCCTGACGTTTGGCAGGGACAA
>CAJYBN010000044.1 GCA_913064925.1 uncultured Peptococcaceae bacterium | reverse complement strand
TTCCCCACTGCTGCCTCCCGTAGGAGTCTGGACCGTGTCTCAGTTCCAGTGTGGCCGGTCGCCCTCTCAGGCCGGCTACCCATCGTCGCCTTGGTAGGCCGTTACCCCACCAACAAGCTAATGGGACGCGGACCCATCCATTAGCGGGTCTCCCCTTTCCTCACCAAACCATGCGGCTCAGTGAGCGTATCCGGTATTAGCACCAGTTTCCCGGCGTTATCCCGGTCTAATGGGCAGGTTATCCACGCGTTACTCACCCGTCCGCCGCTAGGTCAAGCAAAAAGCAAGCTTTCCGCTTAACCCCGCTCGACTTGCATGTGTTAAGCACGCCGCCAGCGTTCGTCCTGAGCCAGGATCAAACTCTCCATATAATATGCAAAATAATATGCAAAGAGTTTAATCTCTAGCTTTACATTACTAAACTGACCATCTGACGTTGGCCGTTTTGTTCATGCATCCCAACACTGTTTAGTTTTCAAAGACCAACCAGTTCCTCCACCGCCTGTTTGGCGGCGTCTTTTATTGTATCACCCGCACTGCCCTCTGTCAAGATCCTTTTTGTGGTGTTTTACCGGGTGTCTTGTTTTTAACCAATCTCAAATAACGACGATAAATAATATAGCACGGTCGAATTTTGTTGTCAACAATAAAGAGGCAGGGAAAAAATTAGTCTTCTTCCCCGCCGATTACCTTAGCCACTGCCACCACATGGTCGCCCTCGCCCAGCTTCATGAGCAGCACCCCCTGGGTGGCCCGGCCGAACAGCGAAATATCGGCGGCTTTGAGCCTGATCATGATGCCCTCGGCGCTGATCATCAAGATTTCCTCCTCGGGCTTGATTACCTGCAGGCCCACCACGTGGCCGTTGCGTTCCGTGCATTTAATGTTGATTATCCCTATGCCGCCCCGGGACTGGGTCCTGTACTCGCTTATCCTGGTGCGCTTACCATAGCCCTTGCTGGTTACCACCAGCAGGTCGCTGTCATGGCGTACCCGGTCCATGGAAACTACCCGGTCGCCGTCGCGCAAGGTGATACCCTTTACTCCGCGGGATACCCTGCCGGTGGCTCGCACGTCGTTTTCATGAAACCTGATGGCCATGCCGTATTTGGTGCCGATGATAATTTCCCCTGAACTGTCAGTTAGCAGCACGTTCACCAGCGCATCGCCTTCGTCCAGATTGAGAGCAATGACGCCGTCCCGCCGCGAAGAATCATAATCGCTTAAAGGTGATTTCTTGATGGTGCCCTGGCGAGTCACCATAAGCAAGTAATAATTGGGTACGAACCTGCGGATGGGAATAACCGTAGTGATGTATTCATCCTTGTCGATATATAGCAGGTTAATAATGGCGGTTCCCCTGGCTTGCCGTCCGGCCTCGGGAATTTCATGGCCTTTTAGCCTATATACCTTACCCTTGTTGGTAAAAAATAAGAAATAATGGTGGGTGGTGGCGATAAACAGATGCCGCAGAAAATCGTTTTCTTTAACGCCCATGGCATGAATGCCGCGCCCACCCCTTTTCTGGCTGCGGTAAGTGTCCAGCGGCATTCTTTTAATATACCCCTGGTGGGTAATAGCTACCACTATATCCTCTTCCGGTATGAGGTCTGTTTCGACAAAGTCAGAAATTTCATCGGCGATAATTGTGCGGCGGGTATCGCCGTACTTTTGTTTAATCTCTAAAATTTCCTGTTTAATGATGCCTAGCACTATCTTTTCATCAGCCAGTACAGACCGGTAGTAATCTATCTTTTTAATTAATTCCTTATACTCGGCTTCCAGCTTTTCCCGCTCCAGGCCGGTAAGGCGGTGCAGCCGCATGTCTAAAATGGCCTGTGCCTGTTTTTCCGAAAGGCCGAACCTATCCATTAAAGCAGCCCGGGCAGCATCCACCGTGCGGGAACCACGAATGATTTTAATCACCTCGTCCAGGTTGGCCAGGGCGATACGCAATCCTTCCACGATATGCGCCCTTTCTTCCGCCTTGTTTAAATCGTACCTGGTGCGCCGGATGATAATTTCTTTCTGATGTTCCAAATAATATTGCAGCATTTCCCGTAAGTTCAGCACCTTAGGCTGCCCGTTGACCAGCGCCAGCATAATGATACCGTAAGTTTCCTGCATTTGGGTATGTTTATACAGCTGGTTCAAAATCACTTTGGGCTTGGCGTCACGGCGCAGCTCAATCACAATGCGCATGCCGTGGCGGTCAGACTCGTCCCGCAGGTCCGTAATACCTTCTATCTTTTTCTCCTTGACCAGCTCAGCAATTTTTTCCACCAAGCGCGACTTATTTACCTGGTAGGGCAGTTCCGAAACAACAATGCTGGTTTTATTCCCGCTTACCTCGATGTCGGCTTTCGCCCTAACTTTAATAGTGCCCCGCCCGGTCTCATAAGCGGAGCGAATGCCGTTTCTACCCATGATCATAGCTCCGGTGGGAAAATCAGGTCCTTTGATAACCGTCATCAACTGGTTGACGCTTGCTTCGGGATCGTCAATGAGCATGATAATACCGTCGATTACTTCTGATATGTTATGCGGAGGAATGTTGGTGGCCATGCCCACGGCAATGCCGGCAGATCCGTTGACCAGCAGGTTGGGAATACGGGAAGGAAGAATGGCCGGCTCTTTACCGCTCCCATCGTAATTGGGCACAAAATCTACGGTTTCCTTTTCAATGCCGGCCAGCATTTCTATGGCAATCTTCGCCAGGCGTGCTTCCGTGTAACGCATAGCCGCCGGCGCGTCGCCGTCCATCGAACCAAAGTTGCCGTGCCCGTCCACCAGCGGGTAGCGGCAGGTAAAATCCTGGGCCAGCCTTACCAGGGTATCGTATATGGCCGAATCGCCGTGCGGGTGGTACTTGGCCATAACTTCACCCACAATATAGGCGGACTTGCGATGAGGCTTGTCCGGCGTAACCCCGAGGGTGTGCATAGCGTAAAGTATGCGCCGGTGCACGGGCTTTAAACCGTCCCTTACGTCGGGTAATGCCCTGCCTACAATCACGCTCATGGCGTAATCGAGGTATGAATTTTTCATTTCTTCATTTATATCGATGGGAATTATTTTTCCGGCCGAAACAGACACAAGTATTCACCTCATACGCGATTGACTAATGTTTTGTAATATAATTTCCCAAGCCCAGTAAAAAAATAAAAATTGGCAAGAAAAAAGCGGGCTGGCAATACCACGCTGCCGCCATACGCTTTAAATATCCAGGTTTCGGACTGCACGGGCGTTTTCCTGGATAAAATCCCTCCGGGGTTCCACTTTATCGCCCATAAGCATGGAAAATATGTGATTGGCCTCGATGGCATCCTCCAGTTTAACTTGCAGCACAGTTCGTGAATCAAAGTTCATGGTGGTTTCCCACAGCTGCTCCGGGTTCATTTCTCCCAAACCCTTGTAACGCTGAATGGAAACGTTTTCCCGCCCCACGCGGCTCAGCAATTGTTCTAATTCCTTATCGCTATATACATAATAATCCTGCTTGCCCTTGCGCACCCGGTAAAGGGGAGGCTGGGCAATGTAGACATAACCGTTTTCAATTAACTGCCGCATGTGCCGGTAGAAAAAGGTCAGCAGCAGGGTGCGGATGTGCGCACCGTCCACGTCGGCATCGGTCATGATGATGATTTTGTGGTAGCGGGCCTTGGAAATATCGAAATCTTCGCCGATGCCCGTGCCCAGGGCGGTGATCAACGCCCGTATTTCCTCGTTGGCCAGTATTTTATCCATCCTGGCCTTTTCCACGTTTAAAATTTTGCCCCGCAGCGGCAAAATGGCCTGGTAACGCCTGTCGCGACCCTGCTTGGCCGAACCGCCGGCGGAATCGCCTTCCACCAGAAACAGCTCACTGGCCGCCGGGTCGCGCTCCGAACAGTCCGCCAGCTTGCCCGGCAAAGTAGAGGTTTCTAAGGCGTTTTTACGCCTGGTCAGTTCCTTGGCCTTGCGCGCAGCTTCCCTGGCCCGGGCGGCGTTGATGGCTTTTTCTAATATCTTGCGGGATATCGCAGGATTTTCTTCCAGAAAAGTACCCAGTTTTTCGGAAACCACTGCATCCACAATACCGCGTACTTCACTGTTTCCCAGCTTGGTTTTGGTCTGACCCTCGAACTGGGGCTCGGGGACCTTAACGCTGATGATAGCCGTTAGCCCCTCCCTAATATCCTCTCCCAACAGGCTGGAGAAGCCGTTTTTTAAAATGTTGTACTTTCGGCCGTAATCATTAATGACCCGCGTCAAAGAAGTTTTAAACCCGGTCTCGTGCGTACCCCCGTCTACGGTATGGATGTTGTTGACATAAGAAAACAGGTTTTCCACGTAGCCGTCGGTATACTGGAAAGCCACTTCCACCATGACCTGTTCTTTGACGTCTTCGAAATAAACGGGTTTGTGCAGCACGTTTTTGTTTTTATTTAAATGCAGCACGAAATCTTTTATGCCGCCGTTGTGCTGGTAGACGAACTGCTGTTCAAATCTTTCGTCGTAATAGGTTATCTTAACGCCCTTGGTTAAAAAAGATAATTCTCTGATGCGCTGCAGCAGTATTTCCTGGTTGAATTCTAGTTCCTCGAATATTTCGGGATCCGGCTTGAAGGTAATTTTTGTGCCTGTTTTTTTGGTTTTGCCCAGTTTTTGCAGCTTGGTTACAGCCGCCCCCCGCTGGAAACGCTGGTGGTAAATAAAGCCGTCGCGGTAAACTTCTGCTTCCAACCATGTTGAAAGGGCATTGACCACGGAAACGCCCACTCCGTGCAGCCCACCGCTGACCTTGTACCCGCCGCCGCCGAATTTGCCGCCGGCGTGCAGCATGGTTAGCACCACTTCCAGTGCCGGCAAACCAATTTTGGGGTGAATGTCCACGGGGATACCGCGTCCGTTGTCTATCACGGTAACCGAGTTATCGCGGTGTATCACCACGTCGATTTTGTTGCAAAAGCCGGCCATGGCTTCATCAATGCTGTTGTCGATTACTTCAAAAACTAAGTGATGCAGGCCCCGTGTACTGGTGCTGCCGATATACATGCCCGGCCTGCGCCTGACGGCTTCCAACCCCTCGAGAACTTGAATTTCTTCAGCACCATACCGGATGTTGTTGTCCAACAATTAAGCGTCCTCCGTTTCTGTCTTTTTCTTTATTTTTTACTTTAACAACAAGCGCCGGCGCGACACCCCCTTTGCGTTAAGGAACGGACAGAGCGCGTTTTTTTAACGTGGTACAGGAAATGGGCGAAAAATAAACCTCGCTGTTGGTAATAACAAAGGTTTTTTCCTTGCCGGGCTGGCAAATATTAACAACAAATCCTTCGTCGTCGGCTATCTTTAAAAACTCGCGTGTTATATCGGACGACCTGGACTTGATGTCTAGTATGGCAACAATATCTTTTTTGGGCACAATTACGTCCCCGCCCAGATGCAAAAACAATAGCTACTCCTCCTTTATTATACCCCCGTTGATAAGGTATACCCCACCGGCACGGCGGGCAATTGCTCCCGTCAGCTGGGTAGAGGTAGCAAAAGATTGTACCTCGCTGCTGAACAGCTGCATTAGGCAATTTTGACGCCGCCCGTCCAGTTCCATCAACACATCATCCAGCAGAAGCACGGGTTGTTCGCCCGTGGTCTGGCGGAACAACTCCATTTGCGCTGCTTTGAGGGCTAATACCAGCGATCTTATTTGCCCCTGCGATCCGAAATACCTGATATCTTTTTTGTTTAAAAAAAAGACGATGTCGTCGCGGTGGGGACCGATTAAGGTTTGTTTTTTATATAATTCTTCCTTTTCCCTTGCTTTTCCTTCTGCCGCAAAATCAGCGGCCAACTGCCGGGCGTCATGGGCGCCGGTTATTTTTACGGTGGACATATATTTCATATCCAGCTCTTCACCGTTACCGGCAATATGATCATACATGCGGCGCACTAGGGGAAAAAATTTTTTTAAAATTCCAATGCGCCTGGCCAACACGTCGGCCCCGCAGCGGTAAAAATACTCGTTCCATATTTTTAACGTTTCGCTGCTAGGCCCCCCGCCTGCACGCAGCAGGTTGTTTCTTTGCAAAACCACCCGGCGGTAGCTCTGTAAACTGGAACGGTAAACAGGCTCCACCAATCCCAAGTCATTGTCAATAAATTCACGCCGCCTAGCGGGTGGCCCCTTGATTATCTGTAAATCATCGGGCCGGAACAAGACTACGCCCGAACGACGGCCGGGCAACATATCCCGGCCGGTATCATCCACCCCGTTGACGTAGATTTTTTTCCTGCCTTCACTGTCAATGTCTACGTGGACGTCTACATCGGCGTGTAACAGGCGGTAACTAGCCTGTATGGTAGCCGAGCTATACCCCCATCTTACCACGTCTCTGTCCCTGCGGCGAAAAGAATAACCCAAGCCGCTAAAAAAAATAGCTTCCAACAGGTTGGTTTTACCTTGGGCGTTGGGCCCGGTAATAAGGTTCATGCCGCCGCAGGGCTCCCATTCCAGCTTACCGTAATTGCGAAAGTTCAGCAGGGTGATTTTTTTTAACAGCACACATGAGCCCTCCCCACTACAGGGATATCACGCGAAAAGAGCCCATGTTCTTTACTTCCACCAGGTCGCCGTGCTTCAACTTGCGGGTGCGGTGCCTTTCCGGGATGCCGTTTACCCGAACCATATCGCTAGCTATCATCATTTTACTCTGGCTCCCGGTAGAAGCAACCCGCGACCACTTGAGAAATTGGTCCAACCTAATCTCGCCGTCAACCTTGACATCGGTAACCAAAGCCACCCCACCTTTTAAGCTATGGCTGGTACCAAAATGGAAAAATAACTGTCGTCGCCGGCTGGCTTGAACATGGCCGGGCTGTCCCGGCCGCTCAGCTGAATAATCACTTCCTCGCTGTCCATGGACCGCAGTAGTTCCAGGAAAAACCTTACGTTAAATCCTACGTCTATAGGCTCGCCGGAAAGCTCGGCGGTGATTTCCTCCCTGATGCGGCCTGTACCGGTGAAAAAGTAAAAAATCAAGCTGTTGTTTTGAAAATGTATGTTAAACACGTTACGCTTGGGGTCAACTAGCAGCGATACCCTCTCGGCCGCTTCTATTAAATCGTTGACTGCTGCTTTTATTTCGCATACATAACGGGAAGGCAGCACGATCTTGTAATCGGGAAACTTACCGGCAATAAGGCGGGACATTATGCATATATTATTAATCACAAAAAAAACCTGGTTTTCGGTGATATAAATTTCAATCTCTGCCTCCACCGCTTCAATTAATTTATACAATTCATTAAGAGTTTTACCCGGTACAATTACGTTTATAACCCGGTCTGCCGGTAGTTCCAGCTTTGCCTCGCAAACGGCCAGTTTCCTTGTATCCGTGGCTACCAGCGTCAGTGTCCCTGCTTCGTTCACTTGCATGTGTACCCCGGTGAATACAGGGCGGTGCTCATCGCTGGCTACAGCAAACAAAACCTTTTTCAACATATCTTTAAATGTGCTTTGCTTAATTTTTAAAACCGCATGCTGGGGCAGCACGGGAAAATTAGGAAACTCTTCCGCCGGGTAACCATTAAGTACCAGCTCGGATTCACCGTAAGTAAAGATGATAGTATTATCAGATGGATCGGACCGCACATCGATTTCCATTTCTGGCAGGCGGCTGAACAAGCTGGAAACATGCCGGTAAGGTAGGGCGGCGGCCCCTTCTTCCATAGTGTTGACGGGTACGGTGCATCGTATGCCGAACTGCAGGTCAGTAGCCGTAACGGTTAGTGTGTTTCCGGAAGTTTCAAATAAAAGGCAAGAAAGTACCGGCATGGGGCTGCGCTGTGCAACTGCCCTTTGGGTAATTTGTGCTGCTGTGTTGAGGACGTCCCTCTGGGCTGAAAAACGCATTTTTCCTCCTTGTTTATGGTGAGATCACATCAATATTAGGGATAATATTAATGTATTTTATAAACTTTTTGTAGTAGCGCTAGTAGAACTTGTGTACATGTGGAAAAAGGGGGTTCGTCCCGTTATTGGCGGTAGCGGTACCGGTTGATAAATGTGTTGATGGTTATGTTTTTTGAATAATGTCCATAATATTTTTTACAGTTACGGCAAGCGTAGCATCATTTTTCAATTCCACCGATATTTTTTCGTAGGCGTGAAGTACGGTAGTATGGTCCCTGCCCCCGAATTCTTCGCCGATTTTCGGCAGCGAGTTGTCCGTCAGTTCCCTGGCCAGGTACATGGCCAACTGGCGGGGGAAGGCAACGGACCGGTTTCTTTTTTTGGATTTAAGGTCATCTAATTTTATACCGAAATATTCGGCTACTTTTTGCTGGATAAGAGGTATGGTAATAATCACCGGTTTTTTGGCCGGCAGTATGTCTTTCAGGATTTCCATGGCCATGTCTTTATCAACTAACTTGTCGGTAAGCGCGCTGTAAGCAGCTACCCTGATAAGGGCTCCTTCCAGTTCTCGAATATTGGAATGGATACGGTCGGCTATAAAGGAAATTACTTCGTCGCTTACAATCAGATTTTCCACCTGTGCCTTTTTCTGCAAAATGGCTACTCGGGTTTCGTAATCCGGCGGTTGGATATCTGTAATAAGTCCCCATTCAAAACGGGAGCGCAGCCTGTCTTCCAGCGTAGGTATTTCCTTAGGCGGCCTGTCGCTGGAAATTACTATTTGTTTATTGGCTTCGTACAGCGTGTTGAAAGTGTGGAAGAATTCCTCCTGGGTTCTTTCCTTACCAGCCAAGAACTGAATGTCGTCGATGAGCAGGGTGTCCATGCTGCGGTATTTGTTTTTAAATTCAACCGTTTTTTCTTCACGAATGGCGTTAATTAAATCATTAGTAAATTTTTCCGAAGTTACGTAAGCCACTTGATTATTTTTAATGTTTTCCCTGATGTAATGGCCGATGGCGTGCATTAAATGGGTTTTACCAAGCCCGACGCCGCCGTAAATAAACAGGGGATTGTAAGCTTTGGCGGGCGATTCGGCCACTGCAAAACATGCCGCATGGGCAAACCTGTTGCTGTTGCCCACCACGAAATTATCAAAGGTAAACCTGGGGTTAAGGGTTGAATTTTGCAAATCCGAAACAGTGGACTGCATGTTGATAATATTGTGAACATGCGCAGCTTCCTCTTCCAGTATAAATTGGACGTTTGTTTGCGACTTGGTATACTGGCAGATAATTTCTCGAAATAAAGGCGCGTACCTGTTGTTTAGCCAATCTCGGGAAAAATGGTCGGGTACGCTGATGTAAAAGGTGTCGTTTTTAATGGCCACAGGCTGCATGGCATTAATCCAGGTTTCATAAGATTGGTTATTCAGAATGTTTTTTAACTGTCTAATTGTTTTTTCCCAAAGATCAGCAACGTTATAACCGGTCAATGGGTAATCCCCCTAAGTATGTTGAAAGATTTTTATTGTTTTGACAGGTGCCGGTAGTAAAGCTAACACAATTAATCTAAACATATCCACAGGTTGTTAATAGAACTAAATTAGGAATGGCTAAGCTAAATAATATCAAAGAATGGGGCTGGGTTCAATATTCATCCCGGCCCGCTGAACAGTATGAACTGGTTTATTTCATATCAAGCCGTGTAAAATTTACGCAAGGTATAAAAAAGAAAGATCGACCTCTGGAAAATAAAAAGAGACCTTGACAAAATAAAAAGTGTGAAGTCTCGTATTAAATATTCGCCGCATAACAAGGGCGATCCTTCTTTAATTATTTATATTGCTTGACGCAAAATGAGGGTATACTATATAATGACTACGTACGCCTATTATTTTCCAAAAACAACGGTGCAGCGGTCGGGGGGTGCTTCAGTGAAAAGAACTTTTCAGCCCAAAAGAAGGAAAAGAAAAAAGTTACATGGCTTTATGAAAAGAATGTCAACAAAAGCAGGGCGGAAGATCCTTAAAAACAGAAGGCTGAAAGGAAGAAAAAGATTATCTGCCTAAGGCCGCTTGCTCTAAAGTGGCCTTTTGCTAATTGTATAAGCCTGCGCAATAAAGGATAAATTTAAGTGAAAAAGAAGTATCTAGTTAAAAAAAATAAAGAATTTAAAAAAATCTATCAAGAGGGCTTTTCGGCGGTCAACCGTTTCGTGGTTATATTTGGCAGGAAAAATGAGTTTTCTGGTAAGCGATTTGGTTTTTCCGTAAGTAAGAAATTGGGTAAGGCGGTTAAAAGGAACCGGGTGAAAAGGAGACTGAAGGAAATATGCAGGCAAAACTGGCACTGGTTTAAAGACGGGTATGATTATATTTTGATCGCCCGTCGGGGAATTGAGCAGCTGCCATTTGACGCGGTAAGGCATTACGTGGAAAGCGGGGCGGCTAAGCTAAGTAAAAAATTACAGAGGGAAGAATAGACAGTGAAAACAATTATTATTTTACTTATTAAATTTTACCAGCATTTTTTTTCGCCGCTTAAAGGCCCCACGTGTCGGTTTTACCCCACGTGCTCGGAATATGCTTTACATGCGCTGATCAAGTACGGCTTTTGGAAAGGTATGGGTAAAACCGTCGTCAGAGTATTGAAGTGTCATCCCTTTCACCCAGGCGGGTACGACCCGGTTTAAAGCGGCGCTTTTCGACCATCTGCCCGTTTCAACACTAGGGAGGCGATAATTTGGGCGAGTTGTTTCAAACACTGGTTGACGGCATGACTGCGTTGACCCACTGGTTATACGGAATCACGCTGTCCATTGGGGTGCCCAGCTATGCCCTGGCCATCATTATTCTAACTTTTTTACTCAAGCTAGTCTTGTTTCCGTTAACCCAAAAGCAAATGACCTCGATGAAGCGTATGCAGGAAATACAGCCCAAAATCAAGGAGATACAAGAAAGATACAAAAACAAAGATCCCAAGAAGATGCAGCAAAAGATTATGGATTTGTACAAGGAGCACAACGTCAATCCCATGGCCGGCTGTTTACCCATTTTAATTCAGATGCCTATTTTAATTGCGCTGTATCGTTCGCTGCTGCACATTGAGTTTATTGATGTCGAACATGCCGGGTTTTTTTGGATAAACTCTTTGGCAGACAAGGATCCCTTCTTTATTTTGCCTGTGCTGGCCGGCGTAACCACTTATATGCAAACCAGGCTGACTTCTTCTACCACCGATCAAACTCAGCGCGTCATGCTGTACATGATGCCCATATTTATCGCCTGGATTAGCACCACAGTGCCGTCGGGGCTGGTATTGTACTGGGTTACCTTTAACATTCTGAGTTTTATCCAGCAATACTTTGTAAACAAGCAGATTGAACAGGTAAAGGAGGGTGCTCCTTCCAAGTGAATGTTGTGGAAAGAACCGGTAAGACTGTAGATGAAGCCGTTGAACAAGCCCTGCAGGAAATGCAGTGGAAGCAAGACGAAGTGGAAATAGAGGTTATTGAAGAGCCCACCAAGGGATTGTTCGGTTTGTTAGGTGCCAGGCCGGCGCGGGTCAGGGTGAAACTTAAAGAAACAACCGCCAGGCGCGCCCGGGATATAGTAAACAAAGTTATCCAAGCCATGAACTTGACAGCCGATATCACCGTTACAGAAAAAGATGAAAAAATAATAATTAACATCAACGGCAAGGATTTGGGTATACTGATTGGTAGGCGGGGAGAAACGCTGGACGCTCTGCAATACCTGGTTAACCTGTCTGCCAACAAAAATCTTGAAAAAAGAAAAAGAGTATTAATTGATATTGAGGGATACCGCAAACGCCGGGAAGAAACTTTACGCAAGCTGGCTTTTAAGCTGGCAGAAAAAGCCAAGCAGAGGGGCAGAAATATAGTTTTGGAACCCATGAATTCCATGGAAAGGAGAATTATCCACACGGCTCTGCAAAATAGGGACGATATTTATACGTTTAGTGAAGGTGAAGAACCGTACCGCAAGATAATTATTTCACCAAAAAAATAAGGTTGCTAACAAACCCAGCCGCGATGCTGGGTTTTTTCAAAACTCGGAGGTATTATAATGTTGGACGACACTATAGCCGCCATTTCCACTCCGCTGGGCGAAGGCGGCATCGGTATTATCAGAATCAGCGGGCCGCAGGCCGTAGACATTGCAGCCAAAATATTCCGACCGGCCAAACAGCAGAAATGGCAGCAGAAAAATTTTCAACTGATATACGGGCACGTTTACGATCCCGATGCATTGATTGTTGTCGATGAAGTTTTGCTCAGTATAATGCGGGCTCCGCATACTTACACAAAGGAAGACATTATTGAAATAAATTGCCACGGTGGTATTATTCCACTGCAAAAAACATTGGAATTAGTGCTGCGCATGGGCGCGCGCATGGCAGAGCCTGGGGAATTTACTAAGCGTGCCTTTTTAAATGGGCGGCTGGACCTGGCCCAAGCCGAATCGGTTATTGACGTGATCAGGGCGTCTACGGAAAGTGCGCTGCGCCTAGCTATGGGACAGCTATCCGGCGCCCTTTCTCAAAAGCTAAACGAAATACAGCAGGAGCTTTTATCTCTTACAGCGTTGATCGAAGCCAATATTGATTTTCCTGAAGACGAGGTGGACGAGTATAACCCGGCACAGATCCGCGGCCGCATCGGGCAATTAATCAGCGCTGTAGAAGAATTGCTGAAGAGCGCGGACACAGGTAAAATATACAGGGAAGGCGTTAGTACGGTAATTGCGGGAAAACCCAACGTTGGCAAGTCGTCGTTATTAAATGTGCTGCTGCGGGAAAAACGGGCTATAGTTACCGACATTCCCGGTACTACCCGGGATTTGATTGAAGAAATATTAAATATAGGCGGTCTGCCGATCAAGATTATAGACACCGCCGGCATCAGGGAAACCAGGGATATAATTGAACAAATGGGCGTGCAAAAAACACGGGAAAGCATTAATAAGGCGGATTTAATCATTTTGGTCTTTGATGCCACGGCCGGTTACGAAGATGAAGACAGACGCATAGTTGAACTGGTGCGGGAGAAAAAAGGCGTCAAGGTATTAAACAAGGTTGACATAGTAGATGACGAAGAGATGCGCAAGTTGCTGCATGAGGTTTTACCGGGTTGGCCGCTGGTGGAAATTTCTGCCTTACTGGAAACGGGAATCGAAAAGTTGGAAAAAACCATTGTTAGGCTGGTAACGGGCGGCCGAGACATCCCGCGGAACGGTGCTATAATTAGCAATGTCAGGCACAAAAACCAGTTACAAAAAGCATTGGATCACCTGCGGCAAGCCGAACAGGCCATCCGGGAGGGAGCGACGCTGGACTTACTGGCTGTGGACATACGGGCAGCCTGGGAGGCAGTCGGTGAAATTACCGGGACTGTGGTTACGGAAAATATTTTAGATAAGATTTTTGCCGATTTTTGCATTGGAAAGTGAGGATGCGGCATGGAGTATTTGGCCGGCAGATACGATGTAGTGGTTATTGGTGCCGGACACGCCGGATGTGAGGCCGGGCTGGCTGCGGCGCGTATGGGAATGAAGACCCTGGTGTTGACCATTAACATGGAAAACATAGCCATGATGCCGTGCAACCCAGCCATGGGCGGCCCGGCAAAGGGGCAGCTCATCAGAGAAGTGGACGCCCTGGGCGGGGAAATAGGTTTGAACACCGACCGGTCAGCTATACAAATGCGTATGTTGAACACGGCTAAAGGTCCTGCCGTGCAGGCACTGCGCGCGCAAGCCGATAAAAACCTGTATCACATTAACATGAAGTGGGTGCTGGAAAACCAGCCCAACTTAGACGTCAAGCAGGTTATGGTGGAAAAAATACTGGTTCAGGGGGACCGGGTGACCGGTGTGGTCGGCCAAACGGGAGCCATATTCCAAACGCACGCCGTGGTGGTAACCACGGGGACGTTTTTGCGCGGGCGCATAATCATCGGCGACTTGGCCTACTCCGGTGGACCCAGCGGCAACTTTCCGGCTGTCAAACTGGCTGAAAACCTGAGGGAATTGGGTTTTAAACTGGGACGGTTTAAAACCGGTACGCCCGCCAGGGTGGACAAGCGCAGCATCGACTTTAGTAAAATGACCATCCAGCCGGGTGATGATAAATTATATAATTTCTCATTTATGTCGGACGTGCGGCATAGGGAGCAAATACCCTGCTGGTTGACATATAGCAATGAACGCACGCACAACATTATTAGAGAAAACCTGCACCGGTCGCCGCTGTACAGCGGTTTTATCGAGGGTACAGGACCCCGTTACTGCCCGTCAATAGAAGATAAAGTGGTGCGTTTTGCCGACAAGCCCGCACACCAGGTATTTATCGAACCCGAGGGAAGAAAAACCAATGAAATGTATGTACAGGGCATGTCCACCAGTTTACCGGAAGACGTGCAGTTGGCCATGCTGAGAACGCTGCCGGGACTAGAAAAGGTGGAAGTGGTACGTCCTGGCTACGCCATTGAATACGATTATCTGGAACCCAGCCAGTTGAAATTAACTCTGGAAACAAAGGAAATTAAGGGATTGTTTACCGCCGGGCAAATTAACGGTACTTCTGGTTACGAAGAAGCGGCCGCACAGGGTATAGTGGCCGGTATCAATGCGGCACTGTATGTCAAAAATGAGGAACCGCTTATCATTACCAGGTCGGAAGCATACATTGGGGTTTTAATAGACGATCTGGTTACCAAAGGAGTTACGGAACCTTACCGGCTGTTGACGTCCAGGGCAGAATACAGGCTTTTGCTGCGCCAGGACAATGCCGACATGCGGTTAACGGAAAAAGGTTATCGCATCGGGTTAGTCACGCCCCAGCGGTATGAGCGTTTTTGCCGCAAACTCAAGGCCGTAGAGGAGGAAATAGAGCGGCTGCGCACTACCAGGGTGACGGTTAGTGAAGAGATACAGAAAATAATGGCCGCCAAGGGCACGTCCCCGGTGAAGGGAAACACCACCTTGGCGGCGTTACTAAAAAGACCGGAAATTCGGTACCGGGACCTGCTGGATATTCCTCTCCCTCACCCGCAGCTGGACGAAGAAATACAGGAAGAGGTGGAAATACAGGTTAAATACGAAGGCTACATTAAAAAGCAGGAAGCACAGATAAAGAAATTCGAAAAAATGGAAAACATGAAAATACCGCCGGATATTGACTACCGGCGCGTTAAGGGATTAGCGGTAGAAGCCGTGCAAAAACTAGAGCAAATCAAGCCGCTGTCCATTGGGCAGGCGTCGCGTATTTCCGGAGTAAACCCGGCAGATATTTCGGTAATTATGGTTTACCTGGAGAAGCGCCGGCGTCGGGGGGGCGGTGAGGAAAAGGAGTATGAAGAAAAGAATTGACCGGTTTCGCCGTGTCCTGGTTGATGGTATGGCAGCCGGCGGAATGGACTGCCCAAGCGATATATTGGATAAATTTATTAAATACTATAATATATTAATTGAAGAAAATAAAAAACATAATTTAACTGCTATTAAGGATGACGCGGAAGTTGCTGAAAAACATTTTATTGACTCCCTGCTGTTATGGCAGGCTGCGGGAGAAGCTGCCGGCGTGCAAGTAGTGGACATAGGCAGCGGAGCGGGTTTTCCCGGGCTGCCCATTAAAATATACCACCCGCAGCTGCAGGTCTGTTTAGTAGAAGCTATAAGGAAAAAAGTGTTGTTTACGGAAAAAGTTATCAAAAGTTTAAGATTAAACGGAGCGCATGCCATATGGACTAGGGTGGAAGACTTTGCAGCGGATAATAGGGAAAAGTTTACCGCAGCTGTGGCCAGAGCAGTGGCCGAGCTGCGGGTGTTGGTGG
>CAJYBN010000043.1 GCA_913064925.1 uncultured Peptococcaceae bacterium | reverse complement strand
GAACTGGGCGTGCCGGTTATCGCCACCCGGGTCACCGAATCGCTGTTGACCAAAGTTAAAATCAGTTTCATGGGCGGTTTTGTCCTGGCCTTTCCCGTGGTGGCTCACCAGGCGCTGGGGTTCGTACTGCCGGCGCTGCACCGGCGGGAAAGGCGCCTGGTTTATGTCTTGCTGCCCCTGTCGGTGCTGCTGTTTGCCGGGGGCCTGGCTTTTGCCGGTTTCGTAGCGTTTATGCCGGCCCTGCGGTTCCTGTTGTTGATGGAGGGGGATGTTCTCACCCCCATGATTGCCGTGCGGGAATACCTTTCCTTTGTGCTGGCTTTTTTTATCCCGTTCGGCCTGGTTTTTCAGCTGCCGCTGGCAGCTTTCCTGCTGGCCGGCGCGGGGCTGGTCACCCCCTCCTTCCTGGCCCGCCGGCGCAGGCACGCCATGCTGGTTGTCCTGGTTCTGGCGGCTGTGCTCACTCCGGGTGCGGACGTGGTTACCATGCTGCTAATGGCGGCGCCCATGCTTGTGCTATACGAGGTCAGCATCCTGGTTACTTTCCTGGTCTGCCGCGCCCGCCGCAGGCGCCGGGAGCATGCCGGCGGGGCCGCCTGCGGCCAGCCGGAAAGCGGAATTTATACAACCAGTTAATACAATGAAAGAGTTGTCCATGGGAACCCTTAGTTCCCTCCATAAATGCATGAAATTCCATTATCAAGGGAGGTTTTCGCGTGTTTGGTATGGGTTTCCCCGAGCTGGTTCTCATCCTGGTAATCGCTCTGGTGGTATTCGGGCCGGGCAAGCTGCCCGAAGTGGGACAGGCGTTGGGGCGCGGCGTCAAGGAATTTAAAAGGGCCGCCGACAACGCAAGGGAGGAAGTCAAGGAAGGCAAAAAGAATGAGTTGGTTGAACATTAACTGGGCGCAATAAAAGCTGGCCAGGCGCCGCCCGGCAGGGTGGCGCTTTTTTTGGCAAGCATTTTTGCCCTTTTTGGTACAAATAATAAAAGCGCCGGGTGCGGGTGGAGAAAGAAATGAAGGAGAGATAGGTCATGAGCATAAAAATTTTCGCCCTGCTGATTGCCGCGCTTTCCGGAGTTACCATGGCGCTGCAGGGCTCGCTGAACGCCGCCCTGGGAAAGATTATCGGGCTTTTGGAATCCACCTTTGTGGTACACCTGGTAGGTTTACTGCTGGTAAGCCTGCTGCTGTTCGTGCTGCGCCTGGGCAGCGGTGACTTGCGGCGCTACGGCGAAGCGCCCTGGTACTTTTACCTGGGAGGCTTGCTGGGCGTGTTGATTATTTACGGTGTTATTCGCAGCATTGCCGCGGCGGGTGTGGCGGCAGCTACAACGGCCATTATCCTGGGGCAGGTGCTGACGGCGGCCCTGGTGGACCACCTGGGCCTGTTCGGCATGGAAAAAATACCCTTCAGCTGGCACCGGGTGGCGGGTACCGTGCTGATGGCGTCGGGTGCCTGGATGATTTTAAAGAAATGAATTCATCCGGGCAACAAACAAAAAGCCGCTGGTCATACCGGCCAGGGCCAGGAAGCGGTGGTTACTCATGGACACCGGGACCAGCTTTTCCATTATGATATATACCATGGCGCCGGCGGCTAGGGCCAGCAGCAGCGCGTTAAAGCCGGGGGATACGTGCAGGATGAACAGGCCCAGCAGCGTGCCCAGCGGTGTTACCAAACTTACCAGGGCATTGATGGCCACCACCCGGCCGCCGCTCATGCCCCCGGCCCGCAGGGGCGCGGCGGTGGCCATACCCTCGGGAATATTGTGCAGGCCGATGGCTAGAGCCAATAACGGCCCCAGTTCCGTCGAAGTGGAGTAACCAGCGGCGATGGCGATTCCTTCAGGCAGGTCGTGCAGGGCGATGCCCAGGGCGATTAAGTAGCCCATGCGAAGGTAACGGTGAACCGAGCCATGCCCCGGCATTCTAATGCCCAGCAGGTAGTCAAGAGACGTAACCAGCAAAAAGCCGCCGGCAAAGCCCAGCAGGCAGGCGGCGGGTTGATCGTAATGCAGGGATGTGGGCAGCAGGTCCATGACCACCACCGCCCCCATGATACCCGACGCGAACCCCAGCAAAACAGAAAGGGTCTTTATCCCCATGCGCCCCCACATTACCACTGCGGCCGCACCTAGGCAAGTACCCAGGCCGGCCGCCAGGGCTTGCAGCAATATGGCAATCAATTGATCGCCTCCCCGGCAGTTAAGGAATCACTATGACCTGCCCAGGGTAAACCCGGTCGGGGTAGGCCAGCTTGTTGGCGGCAATGAGCTCCTCCAGGGAAACGTTGAAGCGGCGGGCGATCTTCCACAAGGTGTCGCCCGGTTGGATGGTATATGTTCTGAGCCCGTCCGCAGGCACGGCGGGTCCGGAGAGATCCGGCGGTCCGGCCCGGCCGGAAATGTGTACCGGTGTGCCGATGGCAACCTGCGGGAAAAGCCCCTCAATATCCCGGTTGTGCATGCGGATGCAGCCGAGGGAGACGGCGTGCCCGATGGAGGAAGGATTATTAGTGCCGTGAATACCATAGTTGCCGCCGGGGATGGTGAGGCCCATCCACCTGGTACCCAGTATGCCTCCCGGGTTGACGATTTTGTTTTTAATCCGGTAATTGCCCGGAGGGGTGGGCGTAGAGGGTTTACCTACCGCCACTGGGTACTCCTTAACCAGGCGTTTACCCCGGTAGTGGTGCAACTTACGCGTAACGGTATTGATGGTTAAATACGTACCATCCTGGCGGAATTGTTGCCCTGCCAAAGCGATCACTCCTTAGCTTAAATAAATATATGAGCGGCCGCAGCGGATAATGATTAACTTCGCGCCGGCGGGCCGGAGTGCTTGTTTCTCCGGCTTTTTTTGGTATACTAAAATGAGTTTTGGAGATAAAACATGACCGGGAGAGTTTGTCATGCTATACCGGGCGCACGCCAAAATAAACCTGGTGCTGGATGTGGCGGGCACCAGGCCCGACGGCTACCACGAGCTGGAGACGATCATGCAGACGGTGACCCTGTGTGATTTGCTGGAAATAACGCCGGCCTCGGAAATTGAGTTGCATGTAACTGGAGCGGAGCTGCCCGCCGGGCCGGGTAACCTGGCCTACCAAGCGGCAGACCTGCTGCGCAGCCGTACCGGCTATCCCGGGGGCGCCAGGATAAAGCTGCTCAAGCGCATTCCCCCGGCAGCCGGGTTGGCCGGCGGCTCAGCAGATGCAGCAGCGGTACTGCGCGGCTTAAACGAGGTATGGGATCTGGGGCTGCCGTTGGATGAACTGGCGTCCTTGGGCGCCGTTCTCGGTTCAGACGTACCTTTTTGCTTGCACGGCGGTACGGCTCTGGCTCGCGGCCGGGGGGAAATCATTACTCCCCTGCCGGATCTACCGCCCCTGGGCGTAGTGCTGGTAAAGCCTTCTTTCGGCGTCAGCACGGCGGAAATTTATCGCCGTTACGATGCCATGGGCGGCGCTTTTCGCGCCGATTGCCGGGGTATGCTGGCGGCACTGGACAGGGGCGACCTGGGCGGCGTGCTGGCCTGCATGGGTAACGCTCTGGAGCCGGTAACCATGTCGTTGTTTCCCGAAATAGGCGCTATTAAAAACTTACTGGCTGCCGCCGGCGCCCGCGGCGTGCTAATGAGCGGGAGCGGTCCTACCGTGTTTGGTATATTTTCTAATTATGCCGAGGCGGAGCGGGCTGCAGGTGTCGTCGGAGGAGACGGCGAACTGTGGGTGGCGGCCACGGTGTTTTGCGGCAGGCTTACAGCTCGGTAATCTTGCTAGAAAAAAATAAAAAATGGTAAAATATAATTTAGTAAATTAAGGAGGCCGGGGAGTTGGAAAAATCCAAACTGGTGCCCATAAAATTGGATAATTACAAGCCCTTGCGGGAGATAGTATTTGAATCATTGCGGGAAGCCATTATCCAGGGAAGGCTTAAGCCGGGCGAGCGGCTAATGGAAATCCAGCTGGCGGAAGAGATGGGTGTAAGCCGCACGCCGGTGCGGGAAGCCATTAGAAAACTCGAATTGGAAGGCTTCGTAGTCATGGTTCCCCGCAAAGGGGCTTACGTGGCGGGCATTTCCGTGAAGGATATAGTAGATGTGTTTGAGGTACGGGCGGCGTTGGAGGCCCTGGCGGCGGGGTTGGCGGCGGAAAGGGCCACGCCCGAGGAACTGGAGGAAATGGAGCGGGCCGTTTTACAAATTTACGAAGTGAGCAACGGTAAAAATCTCGACACTCTGGTAGAGAGGGATACCAATTTTCACGAATTGATTTACAAGGCCAGCCGTAACAAGCGGCTGCTGCAGATCGTAACCCACTTGAAAGAGCAAATACAGCGCTTTCGTACCACGTCGCTTGCCGTACCCGGGCGCGGTAAACACGCGGTGGAGGAGCACAAGAGCATCGTTGAGGCCATCAGCGAGCGCAATGTGGAACTGGCTGCAAGCCTGGCTCGCGAGCACATAGAAAATGCCGAGCACATGCTTCTGTCCGCTATGGGGGAGGATAGGGACGAAAATGATTGACGCACTGGTACTGGCCGGCAGCCCCAACGACGGTCCCCTGCGCGCTTGCAGTACGGCCAATTACGAAGCGCTGATCAGCATTAAGGGCAAGTTGATGGTGGAATACGTAGTGGAGGCGCTCAGGCAGTGCGAGCGCGTGCGGCGTATTGCCATCGTGGGACCGCGCAAGGAGCTGGCCAACCATCTCCGGGTGGGGGAACGGGAATTGCTGGTGGAACACGGTCGGGACCTGACGGAAAACGTTTTGCTGGGCTTAAAGCAACTTCCCGGGGCCCGGCAGGTTTTGCTGGTTACCTCCGACATTCCGTTGATAACCAAGCGGGCCATTGAGGATTTCATCGACCAGTGTAAGGACGAGGAAGTGGATTTATATTACCCCATTGTGCCCCGGGAAGTGGTGGAAAAGCGGTTCGCTGCCTGCAAGCGGACCTACGTTAAATTGAAAGACGGGGTTTACACCGGAGGCAACATATTTTTGCTCAACCCCGCCATTGTAGAGGAATGCATGCCCATGGGGCAAAAGCTGGTGGAAGCGCGCAAGAGCCCGCTTAAGCTGTGTCGCCTGGTGGGGTTTATGTTTTTGATCCGTTTTTTGATGAAAAACGTAACCCTGGAAGAAGCGCAAAAGAAAGTTTCCCGCTTGCTGGGGATTAAGGGGCGGGTTGTTATCAGCATGTGCCCCGAAGTCGGGGTGGATGTGGATAAGCCCTGTGACCTGGAACTGGTCAACCAGCAACTGGGATCGGCTTGATCAAGGCGCCCCGGTGCTTGTTTTGCATGCCGGGGTTTGTTTTTTGGCGGCCCCCGCGCGCGCACCGTCGCTTCACCTTGTACGGAACATGTGCCCCGGTGTCGCGGCGATCCGGCGGTTTTCCGGAGTACAGCGGAGCACTGGCTGCGTAGCGTAGCCCGTCATAGCCCCGAAGCTGCGACCGCTTAGGGCGTGGGGTAACGGTTACGCAGGCTGCGGCAAGTGTTGAACGCCGGTTTACTTGGTTGCACTACGATGAAAATTGCGGAGCGACGGAGGAAACCACTGGAGCGCCCGTTACGGGTGCGGGTAAAGATACTTGTGATGGGCGGGGCCGGTGGTTCAATAAAAGTATATTTTACGTCCAAGGTGGGGGAAAATAGTGGAAAATAACGGCGACAGGGAAAAAGACAGCCTCTTATCTTTTGACCGGGTTGTGGATGCGGCGTCGGTGCTGGCGGGGGTGGTCCACCGCACGCCGGTGGACTACTCGCGCACGTTCAGCCAGCTCACCGGCAGTCACGTTTACTTCAAGGCGGAAAACATGCAAAAAACCGGCTCCTTCAAAATAAGGGGGGCCTACTATAAGATACACAGGCTGGACGCCGCCCAGCGGGCCAGGGGCGTAATAACCGCATCCGCCGGCAATCACGCCCAGGGGGTGGCCTGTGCCGCGGCAAAGGCCGGGATCGCCGCCACAGTGGTCATGCCCGCCACTGCTCCCCTGGCTAAGGTGGAAGCCACCAGGGGGTACGGGGCGCAAGTAGTGCTGGCCGGCCAGGGGTACGACGAGGCGTACAGCCGCGCGAAGGAAATCCAGGCCGCCACCGGGGCCACGTTTATCCACGGCTTTGATGACCCCGACGTCATCGCCGGCCAGGGCACGGTGGGATTGGAAATACTGGAGCAACTGGAACACGCCGATGCCGTCGTTGTACCCGTGGGAGGCGGCGGCCTGGCGGCCGGCGTGGCGCTGGCGGTTAAGCACCGTTGCCCTTCGGTAAAGGTTATCGGCGTGCAGTCCGCCGGGGCGCCGGCCATGTATACCAGTTACCGTTTAGGCCGCTGGCAGGAATCGGAGCGGGCCTGCACCCTGGCCGACGGCATTGCGGTGAAACGGCCCGGCCGCCTGACTTTTTCCCTGGTCAGCCGCTACGTGGACGATGTAGTTACGGTGGACGACGAGGAAATCGCTCGGGCCATCACCATGCTGCTGGAGCGTTCTAAGATGGTGGTAGAGGGCGCCGGTGCCGCCGGCTTGGCTGCTTTGCTGCAGGGCCGGGTAGCGCTGCCCGGCAGGCGGGTGGCGGTGGTGCTCAGCGGCGGCAACATCGACATTAACACTGTTTCCATTCTTATCGAACGGGGGCTGCTCCGTTCCGGCCGGCGGGTGTACCTGCGTGCCCTGCTTGATGACAGGCCGGGGGCCTTGCAGACCTTGCTGGCCAGCGTGGCGGAGATGCGGGCTAACATCATCAACATTTCCCATGACCGGGTCGACCCGTGCGTACCGCTGCAAAAGGCCGAGGTCAAGCTGCTGTTGGAAACCCGTAACCCGGAACATGTTAACGGTATTATCAGCCTGCTGCGGGAAAAAGGTTATAAAGTAGAAAAGGGGTAATTTTTTAGGAATAATTTTCTAAATACATGCGAATAGTGCAGGAATATTTATCCTAATAGAGAATAAAAAAATGGAAAACTTGACATAAATGGTTAACGGAAGGTGGTGAGCTTGTGAACGTTACCGATGTAAGAATACGTAAAGTTTTAACGGAAGGGAAAATGAAAGCCATAGTTTCGGTAACCCTGGACGACATGTTTGTCATCCACGATGTCAAAGTGGTAGAGGGGCAAAACGGCTTGTTCGTCGCCATGCCCAGTAGAAAGACACCCAGCGGAGAGTTCAGGGATATCGCCCACCCCATCAACTCTTTTGCCAGGGAAATTATCCAGGACGCGGTTCTCAGGGCGTATGCCGATGCTTTATAATGCCATATTAATGCCTTATAATTCCATTTTACGGCCGTTCCAGCACGGTTGAAGTGTTTTTTTATTGATAAGGGATAGTCCTGCCCGCAGGATCTTTCCCTTATTTATTGTGCACAGCGGTAAAAAGGGGTTGCCGGGTTTTTGTTGAATATATATTAGTGTGTGCCATAATATTGAATAACGTTTTATAGCTGATGTGCATGGGAGGTTTTATACCTGATGCAGCTGGCGGCGGTAATATTGGCGGCGGGCAAGGGCACCCGGATGAAGTCCGGCCTGCCCAAGGTTTTGCACAAAGTCGGCGGGCGGGCCATGGTGGAACACGTGCTGCTGGCGGTAAAGAAAGCCGGCGTGCAAAAAATAATCCTGGTGGTGGGTTACCAGGGAAACCTTGTGGCCGGGGCCATCGAGGGCGGCGTGGAAATTGCCCACCAGCGGGAGCAGCTGGGCACGGCCCACGCGCTCATGCAGGCCCGGGACGCCTTGGAGGGTGTGGACGGGGACGTGTTGGTATTGTGCGGCGATACCCCGCTGCTGCGGCCGGAAACTTTGCGGGACCTGTACCGGCAGCACACCCGCATGGGCAATGCCGTTACAGTGTTGACCGCCGAGCTGGCGGACCCGGCCGGCTACGGCCGGGTGATACGTTCGCCCGACGGCCGGGTCGGCAGGATAGTGGAGCAAAAAGATGCAGCGCCGGAGGAATTGCGCGTGCGGGAAATAAACACCGGCGTTTACTGTTTTCGCCTCCGGGGGCTTTTTGACGCCCTGGCCGCTTTGCGCTCGGACAACGCCCAGGGGGAATATTACCTCACCGACATAATTGAATATTACGCCGGGCAGGGCGAGCCGGTGGGAGCCGTGCGCGTGGAAGACGCCAGCGAAATAATGGGCATTAACGACAGGCGACAGCTGGCGGCGGTGGAAAAGATCATGCGCCGCCGCGTGCTGGAAAGGCTGATGTTGTCGGGTATCACCATTATGGATCCTGATACCACCTTTATCGATGACACCGTGGAGATAGGCTCCGATACAATTGTTTATCCTTTCACATTCATTGAAGGAAAATCGAAAATTGGCGAGAATTGTAACATTGGGCCTTCCGCTCGCTTGGCGGGCGCAGTGCTGGGAAAAGACGTAACCGTGCAGTATTCGGTGATTACGGAAAGTACAGTGGGAGACGGTTGCCGTATAGGTCCCTATGCTTATATCCGTCCCGGTTGCGTGCTGGAACGGGGAGTCAAGGTAGGGGATTTCGTAGAACTGAAGAACGCGCGGCTGGGTGAAGGCAGCAAGGTGCCCCATTTAAGCTACGTGGGCGACGCCCTGGTGGGCCGGGGGGTCAATATTGGGGCCGGCGCCATCACCTGCAATTACGACGGGGAAAGGAAATCGCTCACCCAGATCGAGGATAACGCGTTTATCGGCAGCAATACCAACTTGGTGGCTCCCGTCAGGGTCGGCGCCGGAGCGGTAACCGGCGCTGGCTCCACCATTACCAAGGACGTACCGCCGGGTGCGCTGGGCGTGGCCCGGGGCAAGCAAAAAAACATCGCCGATTGGGCAGCCAGAAAGAAACGGCTTGTTTCACCAAGTAAGGCCGATTAAATTTGGAGGTAGCAAGGATGCCATCCCGACAGCGTTTGAAAATTTTTACCGGAAATGCCAATGCCGCCTTGGCGGAAGAAATCGCCCAGTACCTGGGGGTTTCCATGGGGGCTGCAAAGGTCGGCCGCTTCAGCGACGGGGAGATACAAGTTAAGATCAACGAGAGCGTGCGGGGGGCGGACGTTTTTATTATCCAGCCCACCTGTGAACCGGTCAACGAGCACCTCATGGAACTGCTGGTCATGGTGGATGCCGTGCGCAGGGCGTCGGCCCGCAGGATCACCGCGGTAATGCCCTATTACGGGTATGCCCGGCAGGATCGCAAAACCCGGGCCCGTGACCCTATAACGGCTAAACTGGTGGCTAACTTGCTTTTTGCCAGCGGGGCCAGGCGCGTGATTACCATGGACTTGCACGCCGGCCAGATCCAGGGCTTTTTCGATATTCCCGTGGATCACCTGCCCGGCGTACCGCTTCTGGCCCAGTATTTCATGCAGCAACAGCTCGACGATGTGGTGGTGGTTAGCCCTGACCTGGGGGGAGTGCAGCGGGCCAGAGACCTGGCGGAAAGAATCGGCGCCCCCATCGCCATTATCGATAAGAGGCGCCCCGAACCCAACGTGGCGGAAATCATGAATATTATCGGGGATATTCGCGGCAAAAAGGTGATTATGATCGATGACATTATCGACACGGCCGGGACCATAACCCAAGGGGCTGAGGCCCTTAAACAATGGGGGGCTGAGGATATCTACGTCTGCTGTACCCACCCCGTGCTAAGCGGCCCGGCGGTGGAAAGGCTGGCGAAAGCCCCCATCAAGGAAGTGCTGGTTACCAATACCATTCCGCTGCCGCAAGAGAAGATGTTCGATAAAGTTAAAATATTATCCGTGGCCCCGTTGCTGGGGGAAGCTATCATCCGCATCCACGAGGATTTGTCTGTAAGCAAGCTCTTTGACTGAATTGACGGTCTACTTGTGTGCTGCTTCATCCGGGGGAGCTTCGGTTTCTTCACCGTTTTTGCTGCGTTTCAGCCGTGAGCCCAGCTCTCTGGTTTTTTGCACGGTGGATTCCCACCATTGACCCGTTGATTTCTTTACCCCGCGCAGTTTTTCCTGCAGGCCGCCGTCCATTTTAACCACTTTATCTTGGGCTTTGTCTGAACAGACAATCATTTCCTTACCGATGGTAAGGACAATGTCTGCGTCTAAAAAGGCCTTCCCGTTGAACAGGCCGTTGATGTAATTGCTGCTAAATTCCATGCCCACCAGCTCGCCGGAAGAAAGGTTTACGTAATAATCATCGACGACGCCCAGCAAGGTGCCGCTTTCGGACACGATACGAGTTCCGTTGATGTTAATTTTATCCTTCACCAGGCCGGCGATTTCGGGCAGGCTGGCGCCCTTTTGCAGCACGGAGCTGCGGCTGACGGTGACGGCGTCTTCGCCGATGCTGCGTATCTTAGTATAAGGTATGAACCGCTGTTCCTTGAACAGGCCTTTTTGTTCTATCGCCAGGGCGACCACTTTTTTTTCCGCGGGGTTTACAACTAAGCTTTTAATGGTGCCAATTTGCCGGCCTTCTTCCAGACTGATGACGGGCATAGAAATAAATTCCTTACTCTTGCGCATACTAAAGACCCCCTGTGCGCCCAAAGTTGTTCATATTAAATGTTATGTGGGGGGATGGTTTGATATAACTATAATCTGGGAATATTATCCCCAAGGAGGTTAAGCTATGGGTAATGTCAGCTTGCAGGCATGTTACCGGGAAAAAACCGGTAAGACTTACCGTAAGAAATTAGCTAAAAAGGACAAGGTGCCCGGTGTGGTTTACGGTAAAGCTGTGGGCAGCATCCCTGTCGAGGTGGATTATAAGCCCTTAAGGGAAATTTTAAACACCGATAGGTATTCCGTGGTGGATTTGACGATACAGGGAGCGGGCGACGGGCAGCCCAAAAGCTACAAGGTGTTGATCAAGGACCTGCAATATGATCCCATCAAGCGCGACCTGCTCAATGTGGATTTCCACCAAATATCCTTGGAACAACCCATACAGGTCACCGTGCCCGTAGCCGTAACCGGCAAGATAAAAGACGGCGTTTTGCAGTACGGGCTGCGGGAGCTGGAGGTTTCCTGCCTGCCCGGCGACATCCCCAGGGAAATAACGGTCAGCGTGGACGGGTTGGCGGTGGGCGACACCATAACCGTGGGGGACATAAACCTGCCCAGCGGCGTCAGCGTACTTGATGACCCCGAGGCTGTGGTGGTCACTGTGGTAGCGGAGCGGACCGCCGCAGCGGAAGAGCCCGGCGCCGCGGAGGAAGCCGGCGAAGGGGAAGCAGCCGGCGCGCCGGGGGAGGAGGCGCCCGCCGAGGAAGGCTAAACGGGGAACAAATTCTCCTTATGCGGCATATTGTGGAGCAAGTATGCTGATAAGGAGGAAAGATTATGGCAGATACCGCAAGCGCCGGGTACGGCCCCGGCATGGGGTACGGGCCGGGATACGGCATGATGCTCATGGAGCGTTTGCACAGCTATGTCGGAAAGAACGTTACCGTGTATGTAGGCGAAGAGGCCGCACCCATAAGGGGCATGCTGCATAACGTGGGGACCAATTACCTGGAAGTGCACCGCGTGGTTGACGGCGTGCAGGAAGCCGTGCTTATTCCCATGCAGGCCGTGTTGGCTGTGTCCGTTCCCGCGGCACCACCTCGCCCCTAAGCGAGGAGTTTTCCCGGCTACCCCCTCCCCGAGCGGGAGGGGGTGCATCATTTACCGGCCCGCGGGCCGGCTAATAGGCTAATAAATGTTAAGTGGAGGTCGTGGAATTTGAAGCTGGTGGTCGGATTGGGCAATCCGGGGCTCCGGTACGCCGCCACCAGGCACAATACCGGCTTCAGGGCGGCGGACCTGCTGGCCGGCCGTTGGGGAACGGCGATAGACAAGCCGTTTTTGCGTGCCCTGGTGGGGGAAGCCGTTTACCGGGGAGAGAAAATCATATTGGCCAAGCCCCAGACTTATATGAACCTGAGCGGGGAAGCCGTCTCGCTGCTGATGCGCTGGTACAAGCCGGGGCCTGCCGGGTTGATTGTCATTTATGACGACCTGGACCTGGAACCCGGCCGGCTGCGGATCCGCCAGCGGGGCGGGGACGGCGGCCACCGGGGGCTGGCTTCCATTATTAACGCGATGGGCACCGGCGACTTTATCCGGGTGCGGTTGGGTATCGGCCGGCCCCCGGCCGGGGGGCCTGATGTGGTGGACTGGGTGCTGGCCCGCCCGTCCCCGCCCGAGGAAGAGGCCATCAGCCGGGCCCTGGCCATCGTACCCGAGGTGGTGGAAGAGATTTTATCCAGGGGCGTGGCTTCAGCTATGAACCGGTTTAACAGGAGGGACCCGGTATAAGGGATCACCCGGTGGTCAATAATATTACCGGGTGATTATTTTTTGTGTATTGTGGCCGGCCTGGCTGCCGCAATCCTGGCCCGGGCTGTTCTGGGCCTGGCCGGGCGGGCGCCGGTGCGAGCCGTGATCGTCCTGGCGGGCCCGCTGGTGGAGGAAACGGCCAAAACCGGGCTGGCGCTGGCTGCTGGTGCCGATATTATGCTTACCCATGCGGTATTTGGCGGGGTGGAACTGGCACTGGAGTACCGGGGCGGCCGGGGCCTCGCTCCCGGCTTAGCGGCGGTGGCTTTGCACAGCTTGCTGGGTTTTATTACCGCCCGGGTCACTCTGGCTGCCGGCGCGCCGCTGCCGGCGGTGGCGCTGGCAGCGGCGATGCACTCCTTGTGGAATTACGCGGCCGTAAGGTTGCTGGGGCCAGATAAGCGCGCGGGCAGGTAACACTTCCCTGCGCTGCCCGGCCGGCGGCGCTGCAGCATAGCCGGGATGCTTAAAAGCAATATCGCAGGCACTTTCGCCGAAAGTTGTGATGTGTCTTGAAAATATACTATGTTTGCGAGTGCTGTGACCTGGTTTACAAAGTGACGGAACTGGGCCATACCGCTGCCCGTGATGGTATTGACGACTTGACGCTCCCGGTGCCCGGGGATATAATGAGGGAAGAACCCGGGCCGGCGGGCGGTTTGGTGCCGGGCTTATGTGACGACTGCCGGGAAGAAATCTATGGACCGAACGACGCGTTTGCATTACCATACAGGCTGCATTAACCGGGACGAGATACCAGAGCTTTAGCCTAAGCGCGCTAAAGCTCTTTTTGTGATGTCCTTTTTCGGCTGGTGACGTATAAAATGCAAGGGTTATTTACGCCTGTTATCAATACAACCGAATATTCCGGTCTGGTCAGGGCGCTTGAGTCTGGTAAAACCCAACAGCAGGTGTTCGGCCTGACCGGCTCCCAGCGCAACTTGTTAATGGCGGCGTTGATCAACAACGCCTGTCCCACCGCCTTGGTTATTACGCCGGGGGAGAGCGAGGCCGGCCAGGTGTACGACGACCTGTCCGCCTTGCTCCCACAGGCCAGGGTGGAGCTTTTCCCCGTTTACGAACTGTTGCCCTACCACGTACTTGCCCACGGCAAAGAAGTATTGGCGCGCCGCTTAAGCGTACTGGAGGGACTATGCCGGTCCGAGCCCATGGTGGTGGTGGCGCCGGTAGAGGCGATCATGCGCCGGTTATGCCCCCCCGAAATATTTGGTTCGGCGGCCCTGGAACTGGCGGTGGGCGAGCGGATCGACCCGGGCGAGTTGGCCCGGCGGCTGGCGGTTATGGGTTACGAAAGGGTAGACCTGGTGGAAACCGCCGGGCACTTCAGCGTGCGCGGAGGTATTGTCGACGTCTTTCCGTTAACCTTCGAAATGCCCGTGCGCCTGGAATTTTTTGACGACGAAATCGATTCCATGCGCCTGTTCGAGGTGGGATCGCAGCGTTCGGAAAAAAACATCCAAAGGCTGGCTGTTTTCCCAGCGCGTGAATTTATCGTGACCCGGGATAACTGGCCGGTGGGCCGCAGCGCCATCAACGCCGAGTTTCGCATCCAGCAGCGCAAGCTGGCCAAGTCGGGTGATGCGGCCGCGCTGCAGCATTTTCAAGAGCACTTCGGCCGCTTGCTGGAGATGCTGCAGGACGAAGCATTTTTCCCGGGCTTGGAGCTGTTCCTGCCTTATTTTTACCCCCGGCCTACCAGCTTGCTGGATTACCTGCCCAGCCGTGCGCCGGTTTTCATCAGCGAGCCGGGCAAGGTGCGGGAAGTGATGGACAGCATCCAGCGGGAGCGGGCCGAAACATACTCCGACCTGCTGGGCAGGGGCAAGGTTATGCCCGGCCAGCTGAAGGGTTACCTGAACTGGGAGGAATTATATGAGAATATGGCCGCCAGGCGCGTGGTTTACTTTACCTTCATGCCCCGCCAGGTGCCGTTTATCCGCCCGCAGAACATAATCAACTTTACGGCCAAATCCATGCACAGTTTCCTGGGGCGCACCGACATGCTGGCGGAGGAAATCAGGCAGTGGCGCCGTAACGGCAATGCGGTGGTGCTGCTGGTCACCGGGCAGGACCGCGGCCGGCACCTGCTGGACTCGCTCCGGGAAGAAAAGCTGGACGTTTTTTACGTGACCTCCCTGGACCGGGAGGTGCAGCCGGGTAACGTGGTGATTAGCCACGGGCGGCTGTCCGGGGGTTTCGAGCTGGTCAACGCCCGCCTGGTGGTCATAACCGAGGGGGAAATATTCGGGCAGCGCCGGCGCAAGCGGCGGGAAAGGCCGCGGGAAGGCCCCGGACGGCTGGAGCCGCTGGCCGATTTAAAAGTGGGAGATTACGTGGTGCACGTCAACCACGGTATCGGCCGCTACCAGGGCGTGGTGCCCCTGGACATCGGCGGCATCCGCAAGGAGTACCTGCTCATAAAGTATGCCGGGGAAGATAAACTGTACGTGCCCACCGACCAGGTTTCCCTTCTGCAAAAATACATGGGTGCCGAGGCCGAGGCCCCGCGGCTTTCCAAGCTGGGTGGTGCCGAATGGAGCCGGGTGAAAAACCGGGTCCGGGAGGCGGTCCGGGACATGGCCCAGGAACTGCTGGCCCTGTACGCCGCCCGGGAAACGGTGCAGGGATACGCTTTCGGTCCGGATACGGTGTGGCAAAAGGAATTTGAAGACGCCTTTCCCTACGAGGAAACGCCGGACCAGTTGAAGGCCATAGAAGAAGTGAAACGGGACATGGAAAGGCCCCGCCCCATGGACCGGCTTTTGTGCGGCGACGTGGGTTACGGCAAGACCGAGGTGGCCCTGCGGGCGGCCTTCAAGGCCGTGATGGAAAGCAAACAGGTGGCTGTGCTGGTGCCCACCACCATTTTGGCCCAGCAGCACTACAACACCTTCCGGGAGCGGTTCGCCGGCTACCCGGTACGGGTGGAAATGCTGAGCCGCTTTCGGTCGCCCCGGGAGCAGCGTGAAATAATCCGGGACCTGAAGGAGGGGCGCATAGACATCATCATCGGTACCCATCGTCTGGTGCAGGAAGATATCCAGTTCAAGGACCTGGGTCTACTGGTGGTGGACGAGGAACAGCGCTTCGGCGTGGCGCACAAGGAAAAGCTGAAACAGCTGCGCACCAGCGTGGACGTGTTGACCCTAACCGCCACCCCCATCCCCCGTACCCTGCACATGTCCCTGGTGGGCGTGCGGGATACCAGCCTGTTGGAAACGCCGCCGGAAAACCGGTTTCCGGTACAAACTTACGTGCTGGAGGAGGACCCGCTGCTTATCCGCGAGGCCATCCGCCGGGAACTGAACCGGGGCGGGCAGGTTTACTTCGTGCACAACCGGGTGGCCGATCTGGACAACGTCGCGGGGTGGCTGCAGTCCCTGGTGCCCGAGGCCCGCATCGTCACCGCGCACGGGCAAATGAGGGAAGAGGACTTGGAGCAGATTATGCTGGACTTCATCGACGGGGCTTAT
>CAJYBN010000042.1 GCA_913064925.1 uncultured Peptococcaceae bacterium | reverse complement strand
TAAGACGCGGCTCCAGCACGAAATTGCTGATGGGAACTATCACCGGCCCTTCGGGGGTCATTTTTTCTACGCAGTAAGTGCCATTGCGCTGGATAAGTCCCTGCGACGGCAGGGTTCCGGTGCTCTTACGCTTGACCTGCCCGCAGGCCTCCTTTACCGCGCGCCTGGCGTCCACCAGGTTGAGCCGCGGGCAAGCCTCCTTCGCCCGGGCCCAGAAAATACTCTGTTCCGCGGCCGGCAGCATGCCGACGGCCTGCAGGGCTTCCATGTCAGTGAAGAAAACCACGGGGTTTTTTTTCTCGCGCAACTTCTCGATGACCCGGTTAGCCCTTATCCTGGCCTCCTCGTTACGAGCTTGAAGCACCTCATCGGCCGCCCGCTGGGCGGACTTGACGATTTCCTCCACAGCCTTAAAGGCCTTGTCGCCGCTCAACACTTCAGGCGCTCCGCCGGCGGCTAAAAGGTCATCAATTCCCTTGCCTTTTACTTCTGACCACTGCTCCAACTCCACTTCAAATCCTTCTTCTTTGAGCGCTTTTACGGTGTAGCTCAGTGCTCTGGCCACGTTTGGGTTTGTGCGGGAATCCGCGTCAAACGCGACACGCACCGTTTTCGCTCTCATGGATTTTAATAGCGGCAACGCAGGTCGCCAGGCTGACACGCCCGGAATGGAGATGGTCAGCACTCCGCTAAGGGCAGTTGCAATATCGCCTTTTAATTCCCCTTCGGTTAACCTCACAATATCGGAGCTGCCGCTGTACAGCGGCACGTGGATTTGGCAGCCCGGGCCCCGGCCGCCGTGTTTCTTACTGGACACATATAAGTACTTCGGGCCGTCGCCGGGCTCGTCCATGCGCACTTTCAGCGCTACAATCCTGCCGGCGTGGTCACGGACCGGGATCAGAATCCCGGGAGCGCCGGCAAGACTCCAGTACGGGTCCTTACCGGTTTCCTTTTTCAGGTACAAGCCGGGAACGGAGGCACAAACATCCTCGCCGAACCTTTTTACGAGCCTTTTAGCAAGTTTTGAGCGGCCCGGCCCGGGCAGAGACCGGTAACCCCGGTGCTCGATCTGCGCTTCAGAAAGGCCGCGCCGGACCAGGTCTTTTCTGTGCTTCGCCGACAGCGATAGCATGTCGAGCAGGGCCCTGTAGACCTGGTCCAGGGTTTCCGGCTCAAGCGGCCTGCCCTCGGGTTCTGCCGCCCTGTATTCCGGCTCCGGTATGTTCCCTGGCATGTCCCCTGGCATATCAGCGAGCCGGTATAACCAGTAGTCCATGCCGGCTTTATCCAGTTTGTGTTTTCCGGTACCAGTATCAAGCCTTCGGCATATCGCCCAGGCGCCATCATCACTTAAAGAGCACCAATCAATTTTTCCGCAAATGGGGCAGGGCCGGTTCCGGGTAACCTCGTTCCATGTTAACGTCATACTGTCAACCCTTCCCCTTAAGCTTTGTGCTGCAAGGTGCCAAACCCATCAACCCCTTGTAGTGTTAAGCTTCGTCGAGTTTTGTAATTTCGGCGATATCCCTGGCGTAGACCTACAGCCCGATGCCGACGCTCTTATCGCCAAATTCCAATTCCGGGCTCGGGCCAAATCCTATATGTTCCAGAGCATCCCGAACGTCTTTTATCTCCTCGGGCCAGGGGGCTTTCATTCTTTCATATCCCTTGTCACATGTATACTTCCAATCCAGACAAACACGGCATTTTTAAACACTTCTTCCACGGGCAGTTTACCCTCCGGGTCAATCTGCTCTTTCCACCTCTCTTTGCAGTGCGCAGTGAAGTTCATTAACCGGCCACCGCCCCGCCGGTTCTCGCCTTCCTTTTTCCCTTGCCCGCAGCGTTAAGAATTTCTTGGATAACCTGCTGCTGAAACTTAGGCAGCTGGTTCCAGTCGCCGGCCACCAGGGTCTCCGCAATTTTCATTAGCACAAAAGCATCGGCTTCGTTGTCGCTGGTAAACTCCCGGCCCCACCGCTTATAAACCGCCAGCATGACTTCCGGCTTTTTGGCGTTTCCCTTGCCCGTGGCAAATTTTTTCACCTGGCTGGTGCCGACTACTACAAAGGGAATATTTTCTTCGTGCATCATTACCCGGATGATCCAGCCCAGGCCGCCCAAGTGGTGTGCCTGGTTCTGGCGTGAAAAGGCAAAGTCTTCAATGCAGACCAGATTGGAATAGAGAACGTAATACCTGACCGCCTCCCTGATTTCGATCAGTCGCTGAGCGCCGGTTTTGTTCGAAGTGATAGTCTTGGTGAAAAGTTTACCGTTTTCCAGTATCGCAACGCCGAACCCCGAAAAAGACGGGTCCAGCCCCACAACTTTGGCCATTAATTATGCCTCCTTGTTTTAATGCTCCTTTTCTTTGAAATGCAACTGATACAGTTAGGTTTTTGGTACAATTAATTCTGGTATTCTGGTAGAACTAGAATACACTCCCCCCCAATAATAGAGAGGAGGTGATATCTTGGGCCTTTCAGCAAACATTTTGGGCTTAATCGTCTTTGGTATTTGTCTATTATTCCTTGTAGCTTGGCTTTTTCAGTGGCTATGGAATATTACCATGCCGCAGGTATTCAACCTAAAGAAAATTACATATTGGCAAGCTTTCAGACTTTTACTGATAGCTGGTATACTTTTTGGTGGTCCGAATATTAATTTTGGTTAACGCATGGTTCCATTCAAAGAAAGGTGTCTGAATACGGACACCTTTTTTGTGTCGCAACATAAACAAACCACCACTTTACCCCGCCCAAAGAAGCCCGGCAAACTAACAACCTTATTGACCGGCGCGGCCGGTTAATTCGGTACCCGTTTTTATTCAGCTTCATACAATACCCCTCGCAAGTATTACTTTGTTTCCGGCGCCCAAGCGGGACCATTTAACCCATACCCAGGCGCCGGTTTTGAAATTTTAGTTAAAAACCGCCGTGGATCATTGTTTTTGCGTTTAAATTTAAACAGCTTAGATTTGTCTACGGAGACAAGTTCCTGCCATCGGCCCATGCCACGCACCTGCCCGGGCTAACTTCATCCACTCTTTCCGGGTCCCAGCGCTTCGGGAAATGCACCACGATGGCCGCGCGCCTGGCCAACTGCTCTCTGCGTTTCTTTTCCAGCTCCCGGGCCCTCGCCTGGCGGGCAAGTTTTGCAGTGCGACCGGGTCGTTTATGCTGGGCTCCCATATTGCATCACCCTTTGATTTTGACTGGATGTATAAACTTTATAATCCTCTGACTCTGGGTGTTTTAACTCTGCAACAGGGATCTCTTTTGCGCATTCATGGCACATTGGGATCCGGTCCTTGGTTTCATTTCCGCACATTATGCACCTAGCCACTGGATCCACCTCCAGCGATGGAGACTAACCAGCCATTATTGATTTGTTGGAGCTCGTATTTCCCAGGCCCAAAGCCGCGTTCTTTAAGAAAATTAACCAGGTTATTGCCGCCGAGCTGCGCGTACTTCAGGGCTAACTTATATCCTTCGGAATCGTTTTTAGCTGGGGCCAGGACCAATATTCCACCTGGTGTAACGCCGATTTTTACGAACTTGGCAGGATGCAGCGCCCTTGTGGCATCCAAGGATAAGTTGACGCGATTGGGGTTTATTTTAATAAACTTGCCTTTGCTTCCTAATCTGGTCGGTGCTGCCCAGGTTATGGCATCAATATTCAGTTGCAAGTCAATAATTTCTTTTGGGGTTTCGTCCTGGGATCCGCTTTGGGATGCAACTTGATCTTCATTTTCTGTTTTTTTCGGTTTGTCCAGGTCCAGGTCATTATCAGCCAATGTTCGTTCTTCCTGGACAATTTTAGGTTTGTGGTTCTGTTCTGGTTTTTGTTCTTTATAAGCATTGGGATCAAAACGACCATCCCAATATTGTCTTTTTAGCTCAGTAATTGCCCAAACGGGTAATTCATGGTCCTTAGCGATCTGGGTCCCTGTCATCCCGGATGCCAGCAACTTGCCCAGTTTCTCTTCGGGCAGTTTTTCCCGGGCCTGTTCCATGATGACGGCCATATTTTCATTCGCCCCTTTCTCTTCTTGGTTATATCGTTTTGCAAGATGCGCAACTGCTTTGACTGAAACGTTGTACATTCTGGCTATTCCTTTATAGCCAACCCCTTGTTTCATCAATTCCATAAACTTTTCTTTAGATACCAACCGGCAAAGAGGTGGCCCGTATTTTGCGTCAATTTCCTCCAGGGGCATGAAGTACGTCTTATGCTTGGTTGCTTCAGGCACTGACCCGTCGTCTTTTACTTGTTCATCATCCCGTAAAGCATTGTTCTGAACAACAATATCATCATCTAAAGCAAGCCCCGCAGCCTTTACCACAGGTGCCACCTCCATTGGTTTATTGTGAAAGCGTTTTCCAGTTGACCGGTGGTATGGGTCCGCGCTTATAACGTGGGCATCGTAAAACCTGATAAACAGTCATTCTTTGTTCGCTCGTCTTTGAAAGGTGTTTTATAATAACGTCCTCTTCTTTAATTCCCACTTTGGCCAGGCCCAGTATAGGATTTTTCTCCCGCATAAACGCACACTGTGTAGCGGTTCCCCGGGCGCAGGAATCGCAAAGAGTTATGAATTTTTGTATTTGCTGTTTTTTCTTTTTTCTGACCAATTCCATCAACCCTGTAAAACTGTTGTTCCGTACTATTTTCCTAATTCGTCCCATTCGACCCCGCTACCGTGCGGGATTACTTCCGCCATTCGGCTGAGGCTAAGGATAAAACTGACTTCTTCCCGGGCCAGTCGCTGTAGCCTTAGCACTTCGTCCCGGTTTGGTTCCAGCATCTCCTTTTTAATCCGCTCCCAATCTTCATTGTTGATATACTCGCTTTTTACCAATCGCAAGCCGTTCCCGGTATCTTTGAGCCTGACGCCGCGGATCCGGAGCTCGTTGAAAACGTCATACATTTTTGTGCCAGTGGTCTTATGCAGAATAATGTGGTAATAAAGCCCGCTGACAAGTATTTCAAAATCACGTTCTGTAAGAAAAGCACCGCGGCCGAGAAAGAATTGATGCTCTCCTTGGATAATCGTGGCCCCCAGCTGCTGGATGATTTGCATGGCCCGGTACATTTCTGGAAACAACTCTTTGACGTTCTTCAAAAGGCGTTCCCAGGGCGGCGTCATAGGTGCCATATAAGGCTTTGGTAACCCCCTGTGGTCCAGTTCCTCTTTGGCTTCAATCCGGGGCGGTTGCTGCTGTTTAACTGATTGAGCGTTTTCCGCTTCCGCCGGCGCCTGGGTACTTGGTGATAACAAATTCTCAAACCAGTTTCCCGCTGTTTCAGCCAATTACACCGCCCCCTTTAATCGCTCGGCCAAGAGACTGTTCCGTTTCTGGATTCGGTCGTTCCGGACGGCCACGTCAAAGGCACTTTGCTGGCCGACAATAATCAGTTTCTGCTTGGCCCGGGTCACGGCCGTGTAGATTAGATTCCGCTGCAGCATGATGTAATGGCTTCGGAGGCATACCACGATGGCCAGTGGAAATTCGCCGCCCTGGGACTTGTGGACCGTGTAGGCGTAGGCCAGGGTGATTTCGTTCATGTCGGTTATCCCGAAAAACACCGGGGCCCCGTCGATATCCACCCAAATACCTGTACCCTGCTTTCCACGTTCGATACCAGTTACGATGCCAAGGTCACCGTTAAATACCATCTTGTGATAATTGTTTTTGATTACCATAACCTTGTCGCCTAAGCGATAAGTGACATTGCCCACCTGCAGCTCCGGCTTTGATTCGTCGGGGGGATTGACGGCTTTTTGAATCATTTTGTTCAGGTACTCCGCGCTGGCTGCGCCCCTATTCTTCAGCGGCGTAAGTACCTGGAAGTACATCGCGTCGCGGCCGGCCGCGGTAAGCTCTCCCACCAGGTTCTCGATTACATAGGCCGCGTCGGACGGGTCTTCTGCCTCGATGAAATCAAAGTCATCCGCCTGCTGGGCCAGCTTGGCCAAATTTACTTTTTCCCCTCTGCGAATCTTGTCCGCCAGCCAGGCGATGGTGCTTTCTTTACCCTGGCGATATACAAATTTCAGCCTGGATACCGGCAGCGCGCCGGACATGATCATGTCCCGCAGTACACTGCCCGGGCCTACCGAGGGCAGCTGGTCAACGTCGCCCACCAGTACCACCTGGATGTCCTCGGGCAGGGCCCGGAACAGGTCGTCGGCCAGCTCAATGTCACACATGGAAAATTCGTCCACGATCAGCAGCCCGGGACCCGGCAGTGGATTCTCCTCGTTGAAAAAGAAACCTTCATACGGGTTATAGTGGAGCAACCGGTGTATTGTTTGAGCATCATGCCCGGTGGCCTCCGACAGCCGCTTAGCTGCCCGGCCGGTGGGGCTAGCCAGGTATACCTCGTTAAACGGGTGGAGTTCCCGGTACACGTCTACAATGGCATTCGTTATGGTGCTTTTACCGGTACCAGGGCCACCGGTGATGATGCTCAGGCTGGAACAGACCGCGGTAATAATGGCCTGCCGCTGTTCCGGGGCGTAATCTATATCCTGCGCTTCTGAGGCGCAGTCAACCAGCCTTTCAACCTGATCAATATCAACGTCTTCAATCTGTAGTTCGCTTAGAAACTTCATCTTTTTAGCCAGTGACACTTCCGCCCGGTACAGCCCTATTTCATAGACCAGGTTGTACTCCTTTTCCCGGTGCAGTTCCTCGGCGGCGATCATGCTGACGCCGATCCTGCCCACGTCTTTCGGCTGCACCCCGCAGTCCGGGCCTAGCAGTTCCAGCACTCTTTCGTTGATTTCGCCGGTGGAAAGCGCCACGTGCCCCTCGTTTTGGGCCTCGTCCAGCACGTGCCGGATGGCCGCTTCAATCCGGTATGGACTATTCGGTGCCACACCGGTTATCTGGGCGATACGGTCGGCGATCTTGAATCCCACGCCCTGAATGTCCTTGATCAGCTGGTATGGGTTGTTTTTAACTTGTTGGATGGCATTCTCGCCATACCGGGCATGGATCTTGGCCGCCAGGTTAGTGCTCACACCGTTGCCGCAAATCAAGCTGATCAGTTCACCCAAGGAACTGTGCTCGCGCATTTTGTTGGCGATTTCCTGGGCCTGCTTCAAAGTAAGTCCGGGAATTTGGAACGCGATGTCCGGGTTAGCTTTTAGCTTCTCCAGGGCATCCTCACCCAGGGCGTCAACCACCTTGCCGGCGGCCACCGGGCCGATACCGTAAAAATGGTCGCTGCACAGGTAAGCGATGATACCGGTGCGATTGTTCGGGAGCACCACTTCATACTCATCGAACTTGAACTGCCGGCCATACTGAGCATGGGTTACCCATTCCCCAGAAAACCGGTACTCGTCACCCTCCCGCACCCCGTTACCCGGCATGTTGCCGACAGCCTTGATATTTCCTTCCGGGAAATCATCGGTTTTAGTATTTGGGATCACGGCCAGGACGTAGTACTCGTTTTCCGGGTTTTTGAATATGATTCTTGATACCAGTCCCTGTATGATATCAGGCAAATTGATTCACCTCCCCCGGCTCCGGTGGCGGAATTTCTGTCTCGCAATAAAAACAAACCCATGTCTCGCTGCTGTTTGCGCTATACCAGACTGCGCCGCAGCCGGGACAGATACGGCATTGCATAATTCAATCCACCTTCCCCAGTTCTTCCCGGGCCCTGGCCAATCGGTTTAACGCTTCCTTAACCACCGGTTCCGGCAGTTTCTCACGCCGGGCAATGTCATCGATGATTTCCCGGGTTTCCAGGAACCGCATTTCGCCTTCTTCGGCCAACAGGTTCAGGAAAGCGCCCATGCTTTCCTCGCGCAGCGCCTCGGCGTCCAGGTGGTCCCTGGTCAGCACCTCATGCCCCGGCCTGGCCGATTGCAGCGGGATTAATTCGGCCCGGGCGCCGGTCTCGGTTACCTCAAGCAGCGCTACCTGGACTGGGCGTTCCATTTCCGCCGGGTGGGCCGACAAGCGGCACAGGGCTCCGGGGTTGATGCACAGTGTTTCCCCCACCCACTTGATTCCGAACCCGGCGTGGTCATGGCCGCATATGAGAACCTGGGGCGGGTTGGGCAGCAATGCGATTTCGGCCAATGTAGTATGCCGTATATCGTGGCCCGGGGACCGTTCCAACAGCATCCCGTGAGCCAAGTGAATATGGCAATAACAATCAGTATCCAGCCCCGGGATGGGGCCCGCATGAGTATATTGATGCTTGTCCACATCAGTCTCGTAATCGTAACCGTGGCCAGTTATGGCAATATTAATGGGGACGCTGTTATTCTCTAACGGGTGAATGGTAATCGGCATATAGGCCACATTTTGTATATGATCAGTACGCGACATGAGCCCGAACGGGGTCCTGGGGAGCGACGTTGCATTTGCGCCCCAAAGGTCATGGTTGCCGGGTACCGACAGAACCGGGCACGGCGCTTCCTTCAATAACTCCAGCAGGTCGCCCAAAGTGGAAAGCGAGATCCCCGCGCTATCAGTGATGTCACCCGGCTGCAGAATAGCCAGGGCCTCATACTGCCGGGCCAGGTCGAACACTTCGCGCAGCTTTTGGGTCAGCGCTTCCTGGATGTTATCCAGCCGGCTCCGGGGCGAAACTCCGCGCCAGTGGACGTCGCCTATTACAATGAACCGGGCTACTCTATCCAATCTGCTTCACCTCGCTATATTCCCCCGGTTTTTCCACCCGTACTGTCGCATCGGCTATATCGGCCAGGGTCTCATTGTGTGTGACCATAATCACCTGCTGGCCGGTTTTCTGCCCAAACTGCTTCAGGAAAAAGGCCACATTTGGAGCGTATTCAGCACTGACGTGTTTTCCTGGTTCATCCAGGATCACCAGTGGCGCCGGTTTCGGTCGGGATAATTGCAGCAGGGCCAGACGCAATGCCAAACTAACCACGTCCACCAGGCCACCGCCGTGCGCATCTTCCACTGACGTTTCCACCCCGGTGCCATCTTCCCGGGCTTCGATGATGCGCCACTCGGCTGCCGGCTGGCCGGCGCGCTCGGTCAGAAGCACTTTAAACCGGGGGTTGCCCGGGAACCCGGCCACCTGCAGGGCAGCCGTCACGGTTTCCTCGATGCGTAATTTGAGCTGTTCCCGGGCGTACTCCGACGTTTTGGCAAAGAGCACTTGCACCTGTTCCCATATTTGTAAGGTGTCGCGGCACTGGTGCAGGGCGGCCAGGGTATCATTTTTCTGTTTTATCAGCAGGTCCCGGGCGCCGATTCCACGTTCGTAGTGGGCGTTCATTTTGGCCAGGGATGCTTCGATTTTATTTAGCATTGGGTTTACCCCCTGAACTGCTCTGGAATCATGCCCCAGATTTTGGCCATGTTCTCGGTGATGCTGGCTTCCAACCCCTGGATCTTTTCCTCCAACTGCTCCGGCTCAACGCCCAGGGCCCGGATCTCTTCTTCCAGTTCCTGCTGGCGCTTTATATAATTATCGTAGTCCGCTTCTGCCCGGGCCCGGGCCGACTTCATCTTATCGACGGCTTCTCTTGCGCTCTGCAGCTGAGCATTGATGTTATTTAAGTCACCCATAAGCTTATATAACCTCCTTTAGTTTTTTCGGGGATACATTACTGCCGCATGTAGGGCAGATACCGTAACTGGTTAATAAGTCAATATATTTTTGCTGGGCGCATTTGATATGCTCGGTTATTGTGTTGCAATCATTGCCGCGTATCCTGGCCATATCCTTTGCAATATTCAGCTGGCTGGATTTGTTGCTAAGTTTAATGAGAAGGTTAAGTTGGTCATTGGTTTCCATGATTAACGTTGCTATCACGTCTACTTGGGCGGTTGCATCCAGATCACGCTGAATCAGGTTAACACCTTCATTGAGCACCGCCAGCCTGTTTTTCAGCAGCAACAGTTTCCTGAACAACTCCACGTTCTGTTCAACCTGGATGATAAGTTCCGCTAACCTGTGCACCGGACCAGTTATGTTCAGTATTCTAGCCGCACACTGCAGCCGGTTTTGCACATCGCCCAGGTACTCGTTTAAGTCAGTCAAACGAAGGTATTGGTAGACCGTTTTCCAGGTATCCTCGATCAGTGCGTCAACCAGGTGAGCATCCTTGGTTGCCTCAATTATCGCCTTGGCATGCCGTACAGCAGTATGATTACGGTTACTTTTCTGCACCAGTTCCTGGAACCGCACCAGGTTCTCGTGATCCCGTTCTACCCGGCTTACCAACCCGGCCGCGGCATCGGCGCCGGCGGTATCGGCCAGGGTTTGTTTTGTCCGTGATAGCGCCGTCCGGGTCTCGAACAGCGCAATATGCAGTTTTTTCAGGCGGTCCCGGTTGGTTATATCCTGACCCACTGTTTCCAACAGTGGCTCAATGATCTCCAGGTGTTCAGTTAGAGCGGTTATATAAAAAAGCATGTTGTTGCCCAACTCACGGGTTTCGTTTATTGCGGCGGCCAGTTTTTTTAGTTTCTCCAGTAGCTCGATGTCCGTTTTTAGCTGCGCCAGGGATAAGTTCACCCCGGCAATCCGGTCCCCCAGCGCATCCAGGTAATCGTAGGCCCGGATCTTCTCCTCCAACTCTTGCACCTCAGCGGCCAGGCGCTTTTCGTCCTGGCGTTTGCGGTACAGGTCGGTGGCCAGGTTTTTGGCAGCATGGTCCACTTCCTCAGTGCCAGCCAGTTTGCCAAGGACCTTGGCCCGGGCGCCGGCGGAAACTGATTTTCCGAGAAAAGGGCCGTCCAGCTGCTCGGATATGTTGAGATTGAATTCCATATCCCCGATGATTACCGGGCGAACACCGGTGACCAGCTGCACTTCCAACGGCACGTTGTTGCCGAACCCCTCGTACACCTGGCGCTCACCCGCCGGGTCAATTATGATGTACCGGTTGTACCCCCGGCGGCTGCGCTCTCGGATTACCTTGTACCCACTCGCGTATTCCGCCGTTACCCGGGCGAAGCTGGCCCCGTGCCTTATGAAATCCGTGCCCTGGGGGATGTTATACAGCAGCCAGCGCAGCGCCCGGATAATCGCCGTTTTCCCGGCGTCGGACGGGCCGGTAAGTACGGTAAGCTGGCCGTTGGGGGCCGGGGTGATCTCGGTTTTTTTGTGTGATTGAAAGTTTTCAATTACAATCTTGGCAATAGGGTTAGGACTCAAAATTTCACCTCCCGGGGGAAGGCAGGGTCAAAGCACCCCGCCTAATCCCAACCGTCGCTGACCTGCTGGGTACTGGCCCCGTTGCTCCCCACATTTTTACTAAACAACGCGCTTTCCATCTGTTCATCCATTACAGTGTCGCTATCACTCGCTGCATCATAATCATCCCTGCTAACTTCTTCAGCAGACCACAGAGCGGCGCACTTTTTGCGCAGGTTGGCGTATTCGAGGATCATTTTGGGCGGTACCGGGTCACCCTGGCGCGGTTTATTCAACACCGCGTACACCTCTTTACCGCTGCCGGCCTTGGATAGGGTTAGGATCACCTGGCGCTTTAGCTCTGACTTGCCGGCCGTGGCCAGGGCGCTGCAGTAATCGTCCCAGACCTTGATCGACGTCGGCGGCAGCGTCAGGACAACGGGCAGGTGGTACCCGGGCACCATCATGAAGATGCGGCGCTGTTCTTTGCAGGCTTTGCCCTTGCGCCGGTTGCCGGCTTCATCAATAGCGGATCCCCATTCGTTATAGGGGCAGCTGGAGCAAGCGCGCTTCTTGTATATAGGGTTGCCCTGGGCATCGGTACCGGTTACGATGGGCTTGCCCTCTTCATCGCGCACGGTGCCGGTTACGCAGTCTAGGCTGGAGCAGATAAGAACATCATCTTGGTTCCACATGCCGCGGATTTTTTGCTTGTGCACCACGACGCCGCGCAGCTCCTCCAGGGCGTTGCCCAGGGGATCGACAAAAGTCTGGGAATCCTTGTTTATCTTGATGCGCTGGGGCTTGAAGTCGAAGCCCTGCTGGCTTTGCTGCATTTTCGCGTCTTCGTAAAGCACCAGAGCCAACTGCTGTTTTTCTTCCTCGGTCATGCCGGTGGTGTCAACATCTTTAAGGATTACCTCCATTTGCTGAGCATCAATAGTCGCAAGTGCTTGGGTTTCCATCTATATCATTCCTCCTCGTAGTGATAGTTTTAAGCGTCCCAGCCCTCGGCAATTTCGGCCTCGCTATGCTTGGCGCCGGCGCCGGAGTCGGCAACATGCAGCTGTTGGGCCCTGCTCCCAGCCGACATGGCCGCAACTGCCAGGTCCATTTCCCGGCAGGCAAGGCTTGTCTGCTTTAAAACCGCGGAGAATACGTTTTGCAGCTTTTCCAGGTCAGCCTCGGCTACGGCGATTTGGTTTTCCAGTTCGTCGGCCTGGTTGCGAAGTTCGCGAACCTGGTTTTCCAGGGTAATATATTCCGGGTCTGTTTTTTTGCGGTTGGCCAGCTCAGCCTGCCGGGCTTTTTCATTGGAAAAGACCGCTTTGCCAGTATTGGGATCGGTCTCATTCGTAATAATGAGCAGCATGTTATTTTCCAGGGATTTGATTTCAGCTTCTTTATCCTTGATTTCTTTGTGCAGGTTCCGAAGTTGGCTGCGGTAGGAATTGATTTGCTTGCGGTGGTGGTACATGTCGTCGGGTAGGGTATTTAGCTTGTCGCGCAGGTCGGCAATGCCGTAATCCTGGTCCAGGTTGTTCATGATATTGGTGATAGTTGTCATATTAGCGTTAAATATTGCTTGTTCAATTAGTTTAATAATTTCGTTACCGTTCAATATTGATCACCTCTCTTTCCGTTTTTCATAATGATGGTTTGGAATTCCGCCTGTCTCCTTAACGGGTTCCAGGAATCCAGCGCATGGCTGAGTATGTGTATCACGTAATACATTTCCTGCGGATTCTCGCAATGCCGTAGAACGGTTTCCTGAATTTCAGCCGCCAGCTTTGTTAAATGTGGTAACCGCTCTCCGTTAAACAGCGGACCTTTGGGTGATGAGGTTATATCGTCCATCAGGTCCTCCGGGTTGACGCCCAACCCCCTGGCCAACCGTTCCAGGATTTCAGGGCCGGGTCTGCGCAGGTCGCTTTCATACTGCGCAATGGCCGGCCGGGAAACTTCCGCTGCTTGGGCCAGCTGTTCCTGGGTCATGCCCAGAGATGTTCTCATATGTTTAATGAATGTTCCCAGTGTTGGCAAGCTATCACGCCCTTCTTTAAATTCTTGTTAATGTGGCTTCGATGTGATAAAATGAATTTGGGTTTAGGTGGCTTTACAAAGCCGCTTTATTTTTTTGTCCTTTTACGTTTAGCCCTTGGGCAATTATTTGATCTATTTCTTTGATCGAGTATCCGTATTGTTTTACGAGCACTGAACAGAGGTTCTTAAATGCCCTGACCGATTCCGCCCCTTCACGTAGGGCCTCGGCGATCAATTCCCTGTCTTCAGGGCTAAGATCTGTTCCACACTCTTTTCCGTACATTTGAAGTGCCATTTTTTGCATTGCCTGGGTTTCTTCCTGTGCCTCCTTAACCGCTTTGGCCGCGTTTGCCAGGAGACTTGATTCAATTCGCTCCGGCAGCGAGATTCGGGGCCATTCCTGAGGGTAATCATTCCATGCCTGGTCTAAAAGTTCCGGGCAGCTAAATGTTTCCGCGGCGCGCCTAATCACTTCCATCGGAGTGCGGATTTTGCCGTATTCATACGCTTCCAGGGTCCTTTCGCTGCAACCAAGCATTATGCCGGCTTCTTTACGGGTCGCTTCATATGCCATCCTGGCTTCCCGCAATTCCGCACACATTTGCAGTGCCATCGTTGTCCCTGCCTCCTTTCACTTGAAAATATAGGAATTAGGCAAATTGCATTCCGCAACGGGTTTCTGATATTTTGTAACCAAGGATAACTAATTCCCACCACCCCCGGTTACCAGGCGCCGGTGCCGGGGAACACCCCTCCATTCAAAGGGTCATTTTACGGGCGTATCCGTTTGTAATTAACCACTGTAAAGCTGCGGCCAGGGTAATGGCGTCAACTCTATTTTGGATTTCTAGGTAATTCATCACGTCAAATTCGCTTACGTCGGCCGGAACATGGCCGCTCCTGCGAAAATTCGGGACTGCGACCATGTATCCAAAGTTGGTTTCAGCTAAGTAAACATCAAACCGGGTGGACCTGCCTATCACGGCATAGTATTCGCTTGCTCTTTCTTCTATCTCTACAAACCAGGTGTTTTTCCCGCTTCCGGCCTGGATAGTTGCCAGTTCTTTTTTTTGGCCGGCTCTGCGGATTTGTTCCAGGATAGCCTGCCTGGCTGCTTCCGTGTTGGTGTATTGTTGGGCAATTGGCATCAGATCATCTCCTTTCTATCTCCACCGTTTTTTGACCAATATAACCGTCAACAATGTCCCGCCCACCTTCGAGAACCAGCCGGACATATTTGGCGTGGATCCTGTGCAGCACTTCAACGACCTTTTTGCCGTTGATGCGGTCGCCTTCTCTGACGCTTTCAATGGGAACTTTGAGTTTCACCGTAATCACCTCCCTACAACCAAATCACTTAGTAACCACAGCCAGAGCGGTGCCATGGCCAGGGCGCCCAGGATCCAGAGCAGCGCTACCAGAGGCATGCACCGGTACCAGCGCCACCGCCACCGCCGCTTCACCGGACGCCGCCCCCGGCCAGCAGTAGCTTTTCCTCCAGGCTTAGTTGCCGTCTTCGAATCCAACGCCGAAATAGGTGCCACACATGATCACCCCCTTGATAGATAAAACTTAACAGGATTTTCCTCCCTCCCGTCGAAAGTGGTAGGTATTCAGGCTACCATTTTGGGAAGGGAGTGAATAATATGTGGAATAAAGATGGTGTTTGCCCGCTTTGCCCCATCTCTCTTTAACCCTCTTAGGAAAGGATTGATTTTTAATGAAAACCTGTCCATTTTCAAAGGAACCGTGCCATATTGACTGTGCCCTTTACACCCCGAAGGGCTGCGCCCTGCTGGTCCTGGCTCTGGTGGCCCTGAAGTTGGTGAAGCTGTAGCTTGTCCCCGCTCCTGCCAGAAATTACAGCCTAACGGCTGTGGCTTGGCGGGATATGCTTAAAACAATGGAGTTACTTTGCCGCCTGTCGCTCTTTTTCCAGGTCCTTAAGCACGGCCTCGTATGCCAGCGGCACAAATAATTCGTCCATTATTTTTTGGGCGCAGGCCAGTTTTTGTTCCGGCGACGCGTCTTTTTCGTCAAGCACCCGGCCGTCCGGCGTCACAAATTTGTACTCCATCCTCGACACCCGGACCACCCCCTGCTTCACTCTATGAGGGCGCTGGGTAGTCCTAATACTTGCAGATTGTGGCAATGGTTTTCACCCCTTTGCCGGCGGTATGCGCGTACCCTAGCCGGTGGGTTTTTAGCTGGCCTGATCTTCGAGAAGGTCGGATAGCTTTACCCCCAGAGCGGTGGCAATTTTGCGAATGGTCGCTATAGAGCCGCCAGTTTCTCCCGATTCCAGTTTGCATATTAGGGAGTTGTCAACGCCAATTGCTTGCGCGAGTTGAACCTGGTTCATACCGCGCATGATTCGTAATTGCTTTATCTTCTGACCCAATTGAACCATATTCACACCTCCTAACAGTATAATATTGATTTAAATTCAATTTGTCAAGGTAAAAAATTGAATTTTATTCAACGGTTTTATAACTTTTCCCACCGTTTTATAATGAGAATTGAATTATATTCAAAGAGGTTAACCATATGGATATTGGGCAACGACTAAAAACCTTGCGCGAAGAGACTGGATTATCTGGCAAAGCTTTGGCTAAACGTGTCAACCTTGACGCTTCACAAATAAGTAAGATTGAAAATGGCGTTACCAGACCATCTCTGGATTCACTCGAAAGGATCTGTGCCGCCCTGGGCGTCAG